>LELG01000089.1 GCA_001045575.1 Candidatus Burkholderia pumila | reverse complement strand
GGTTCAACAGGTGGCGGCTAACAGTCGCCGCTGGTGGCGCAACAGTGGGCAGTTGCTCAACAGCGTGCTGAACCTTGCTTACTTTGATCAACTGGGTGTTCCTCGACTCTCATAACCTCAACTCAACGTCCCGAATCGCCCGGTGCGGGGAACCCCCCATGCCGGGTAGTGTGGCAGGGGCACGGTGCTACAGGCCGTACCCTATGCCGATTGTGTGCACGCCGGTGCTTTCGTTCGCTACAGCGACGGAATCTAGGGGCAGGCCTCACGGCCCGCCCCTCCCACACCACCGTGCGTACGGGTCCGTACATGGCGTTGGTTTTGTGGCTGCTCACGTTATCGCAGATCACGTGAATTTCCTTTCCGGCGGGCTGCGCCGATACCACCTCGGTGAGAAACGCGACGAACCTGGACACTGGTATGTCGTGGAGCAGTCTTGTCCAGCACTTCGCCGGTGGCGACATTCAACGCGGCAAACAAGCTCAGGGTCCCGTTTCGTTTGTATTCGAAACCATGACTCTCGGCGCGTCCGGGCCAGAGCGGCAACATCCGGTCTTTGCAATCAAGCGCCTGAATGGCCGTTTTTTTCATCCACGCAGAACACCACCGCATGCAATGGTGGATTCAGGTACAGGGCCGATCACATCGGCCGGTTTGCGCCGCAGCGTGTAGTCGAGCACTCGCGCCTCAAGGCGCGCCAAATCCCGGCGCGGCGCACGACCCCGGTGCCTGCCATACAGGCCCGCCAGACGCTCACCGGTAAAACGGGTTTGCCATGTGGTAATGAAACGCGAATCGCATCGCAATTCGTTCATGATCGCCCCGCGCGAGGCCCCTTCGTCGAGCAGCAGGATCAACCGCGCTCGCCTCACCTGGCCAACGGCCATCGTTCGGCTGCGCTGCATCGACAGCAGTTCTTCGCGCTCGCCTTCAGCCAGATTCATTTTGCCCATGCACCTTTAGATCAGTGTAATTTCATTGGGTCAATGGACTAGCGCCCGGGCGAATTCCGCAAGGTAGGTATCGTCGCGATGCTGCGCCGGCGCGAGCAGCCACTCGAGCACGTTTTCACCGTGGCCGGTCGGCCATGCATGCCAATGATTCGCCAGACAGAGCGCTTCGAGCTGGTCCTCGACGATGCTTTACGGCCAGCCGAGTTGCGCCTGTCCCTGGCCTTCGCCTTCGATATGCAACGCCTCGCCCACGCTATACCACGTCCATTCCTGCGGACGGCCCGCGGTCACGGCCTCGCACAGCAAGGTCTCGATAGAAGGCGCAACGTTCACCGAGTTCTCTCCGGCTCCGAGCATTGGCGGCCGCATCACGCGGCCCGGCATATTGACAGTACGCAGAAAGCTCCAGGCCCGCTTAAAGTCGATCAGGCCGCCTCGTCGGGCCGTTCATCGTTACACGTGGTTGTGTTGCCGCTAAGAAAAGGCATAACACAAGCAAACGTTCTTATTGTGCTAACGGCAGGGAGCTTACAGGCTTGAGGTATCGTCAAAAAATATGCAATATTTGACGTGTTGCGACGCAACATGTGCCGCAGCCTGCTATGGTGCAAAAGTTTGGTCAAAACGCTTCTGCATGAACCAGCACGTTTGTCCAGCACAAAAATCAGCGATCTCACCAAAGGTTCTGTAGCCGTGCCGCGCATAAAGTTCGTGCGCATGCGGGTTGAGCGTATCAAGCCACGCTGCGCGACAGCCGCGCTTTCTCGACTCTGCTTCGGCCGCTTCGACCGCGCGCGACGCAGCATCGAGGCCGCGTGCATCGTCCCGAATCCAGAGCCATTTAATGAAAAGCCATTTCCAGGCAGTAAAATTTGCCAGTCCGCCAATGAATTCCTCGTCAATATAAGCGGACACAGCTAGCTCACAATGATCGGCGGGTCCGAATTGCGCCGCATTGCAGGCGGCGAGGCCGCCTGCAATGCCAGACTGAATATCGGGTCGATCCAGTCGGTAATCGAAAGCGTGACATCGCTCATCGGGCGCAAACGTGCAAAGAATGAATGCCAGTCGATGCAGAATATGCGAATTTCTTAAAAAATGGCAAAGGAGCAGGCATGCAGGACACACGTATCGATGGTCCGGAACTCATCGCACGACTCAAGCTTCAACCGCACCCCGAAGGCGGATATTTCCGTGAGGTGTATCGTGGCGACGCCCTTGTGCGCCGCGATGGCTCGGAAGAAACACACTCTGCATCGACCGCCATTTATTTCTTGCTCTGCGATGGCGCTTACTCGTCCTGGCATCGAATCAGGTCGGACGAGCTTTGGCATTTTTACGCAGGCGATCCCATTCACGTTCATGTGATCGATGCCAAAGGCGCTCTAACGACGCTTAAGCTTGGCAACGCGCTCTTGCATGACGATGCAGTATTTCAGGCAGCCGTTAAAGCCGAAAACTGGTTTGTCGCGGAATGCATCGACCCATCGGGCATAGCGCTGGTCGGTTGCACCGTTGCATCCGGCTTCGAGTTCAGCGAGTTCGAGTTTGCCGATAGCGCTGCGCTGGAAACGCTTTATCCGCAGCATCGAGAGTTTATTTCGCGTCTTGCACCGCGCTGACCCGGGTCTGTACTTTGCTCAAAGGTGTCCGGTTGTTACTACTTAAAGCGATGCGCGACATGGACGAATCACTCGAACGCCTCAGGGCAAAATTGCAAGGCAGATTGCGGGACGCGAAGCATCGCTGCAATCGTTGCGCGAATATGCTTTGCTTGCTGTTTCAGACAAATTGACCAATATATCGCAAAGTGACATGGCTTTGGTTGCACTCGAACAAGAGCTTGCTGCATGGAAGCGTATGGCCGCACGGCTTGCGTATACCGTGGTATTCGAGGTGCGCGAGCATCGCGCGCTAAGGTTGCCGCCTCAGCGTTGAGCACGTTCGCGCGCATGCGCTCAACCACAATTATCCGCCATGACTTCACGTTCATGGAGACGCGCAATGCCTTTATCATCCGATGCATCGCAGGAACAGGCGGTCTGGTTCATTACCGGCAGCTTGACGGGATTCTGGCGCGAGCTTGTGCAATTGTGCGGCACGGCTTGCGGGCTCTGGAGGCGATGGCGCTGCGCGTGCATATTTGAACCTGCGCGGCTAAGCGCCATGCGCGCGAGGCTTGCGGATTCATCTGAGTGACCGCTAAGCGTGGTGCGGTTATTGCGAGTCCGACGGACATGCGTCTGTGCGACGCGTTCAGAGAACTTGCCAGGGCATCGGGTCATTGCGCCTGGTGGCCTATGACGGTCACCAGGCAATGCTGCTCGCCAGTGAAAATTGCTACGACACTATTCATTGGCTTGCCGGATGTCGATGGCCATGACCTGTGCCGGCACTTGCGCTCTGCCGGAGCAAGCAAGCTGGCGTGCGTGGTCGTCGTGACCGGAAGTGATCAGCACAATGACATCAAACGGGAACTGTTCGATGGTTATTTTATCAACCGCTTTCGCGGAAAGAGAGCTTTCGTGCGGCGCTAAATTCCTGTTAATCAGGATCACTATGAGATACGGAGCATTTTGCAAATGAATTCACCGATGCCTTCGATATCGTCAAACGCAAGTGTGGTCAGGGACGTTCCGAGGACAGCTGCATCGTCTGTTGCAATGGCGAGCATTGGAATATCGTTTTTATAAAGCGGAGACGCTCCGGTTGATGGCCTGACTACTTCGAGACGGGGCATGGCTTCACGCGCAAAACCTTCGACAATGACAAAGTCTACATGAGGCAGCCGTGCGACAAGCTCCGACAACGGCGGCTCATCATTGCCGTGCAATTCTCTGACGATCGCATAGCGATACGGCGACCCAATCAGCACCTCTCGCGTGCCCGCGCGACGAAAGCGCGCACTGTCCTTGCCCGGCGGTTCGAGTTCGATGGAATGGTGGCTATGTTTGATGACGTTGACTGTGAGGCCACGCGCGCTGAACCATGGTAACAGCGCTTCGATCAAGGTGGTCTTGCCCTGGCCCGAACGGCCCGCAATGCCAAATAGCGGCGGATTCATGCAATTTTTCGTTTGCCTGGTTTCGATCGTCAAAGTTTAACGGTGCCGATGGCAGAGCTTTTAAAAATCGCGCTATCGTCAGGCATTGTTATCGCAATGTCACTCACGCGCGTCATTCACAGGATCTGGAACATGGCAGAAGACAATCCCATCACCACGCTTACTCCGCAACAATTTTCCGTCGACGTGATGCTCGAAAAGTACGCTAAAGGTGACGAAGCGAGTGTGGAGGATATTTTTAATCGCGTGGCACGCGGCGTTGCGCTGGCAGAGCCGGATGCCTTACGCGAGAAAGTCGAAAAGGATTTCGTCGATAACTTCAGGCATGGTGCCTTAGGTGCCGGGCGCATTATGAGCGCGGCGGGCGCAGGTATCGATGCCACGCTCATCAATTGCTTCGTGCAGCCGGTGGGCGACGCGATTCAGGGCATCGACGACAACGGCTTGCCGGGCATTTACGTCGCATTGCTGCAAGCGGCCGAGACCATGCGTCGCGGCGGTGGCGTCGGCTATAATTTTTCCGCCATTCGTCCGCGTGGCGCGCGCGTGCATTCGACGGGATCGGCAGCATCGGGGCCGTGCAGCTACATGGATGTGTTCGATGCATCTTGCCGCACGGTCGAAAGCGCGGGCGCGCGACGCGGTGCGCAAATAGGCATTCTCGATTGCACGCATCCCGACCTGCTCGAATTCATCGCGGCCAAGCATACGAAAGGGCGCTGGAATAACTTCAATGTATCGGTCGCAGTTAGCGACGAATTTATGCAAGCCGTCGCAGATGACGCCATGTGGCAACTCGTGCACAAAGCCGAACCGTCGCCGGCGCAACGCACATCAGCAGATATACAGCAACGTGAAGACGGTCTCTGGATTTATCGTGAAGTGCGAGCGCGGGAAGTGTGGGACGTCATCATGCGCTCCACATATGACGTAGCGGAGCCGGGTATCGTATTCATGTCGCGCATGAATGATGACAACAATCTGCGCGCGGTGGAAAACATCCGCGCAACGAATCCATGCGGCGAACAACCGCTGCCTGCTTATGGCTGCTGCAATCTCGGGCCACTCAATCTCACTCGCTTCGTGCGTGATCCCTTTGTGCAGATGCGTGGCGGCAAGCCCGGTTTCGGTTGGGACGCGCTTGCACGCAGCACGCGCACGCAAGTGCGCTTTCTCGACGATGTGCTTGACGTCACGCTCTGGCCGCTTGATGAACAGGCGCGCGAAGCAGAGGCCAAGCGCCGCATCGGCGTGGGCTTTACGGGTTTGGGCGATACGCTCGTCATGCTTGGTTTGCGCTACAATGCCGATGAAGGACGCGAATTCGCCACGCGTGTGGCGCGAACCATGCGTGACGAAGCTTATCGCGCATCGGTTGAATTGGCTAAGGAACGTGGTGCATTTCCTTTGTTCGATGCCAAACGCTATCTGGAAGAGGGCACGTTTGCCTCGCGCTTGCCGGATGACGTCAAGGCCGACATTCGCGTGCATGGCATTCGCAACAGCCATTTGCTTTCGATTGCGCCAACAGGCACGGTGAGCCTTGCATTCGCGGACAATACATCGAATGGAATCGAGCCTGCGTTTTCGTGGACCTATCAACGCACCAAGCGCATAGCGGACGGCAGCAGCCAGACGTTCCCTATCGAGGATCACGCTTACCGCCTTTACCGTGAAATGGGCGGCGATGTGAATGCCTTGCCTGAGTATTTCGTCAGCGCGCTTGAAATGTCCGCGCACGATCATCTTGAGATGATGGCGGCGGCGCAACTGTTCGTCGATACATCCATTTCCAAGACCGTCAACGTACCGGCGAATTATCCGTTCGACGCGTTTAAGGATCTTTATTTCGAAGCGTGGCGGCGCGGTCTCAAGGGTCTCGCTACTTATCGGCCTAACGAAACCCTGGGTGCGGTGTTATCCGTTACGCCGAAAAAGATGCCCAGTGATTCACTCGATGCCGAGCCGGAACTCAATCCTTTGCGTATCGCAATCGATCATCGGCCGCGTGGCGAGTTGCCTGCGATCATCGAGAAGGTCGAGTATCTGACGCAGACCAGCAAGAAGTCGCTTTATCTGGCGGTGTCGTTTATCGAAGTAACGGGGCGTATTGGCGGCGAGGACGTGACCATCGAGCGGCCCATCGAGTTCTTTATTCCGACGGGACAGCGCGATGAATCGCAGCAATGGATCACGGCAACCATGCGTTCGCTGTCGCTTGCCGCACGCGGCGGCTTTGCTGCGCGCACGCTTCAGGATATGCGCAAAGTATCATGGGATCGCGGCCAGGTGCGGCTAGGTGACGTGGAACGCGTCGACGGTCATCGCAGTCCGCGCTGGCACGACTCCGAAGTGGCGGCGCTGGCTTATGCAATCCAGCAGATTCTGCATCGCCGTGGCTTTCTGGATGATGAAGGTAATCAGGTTCCATCGCGCGTGCTTGCGCGCAAGCGTATGTCAGGCACGCAAACGACAAGAGCGCTTGCTGACGACTACGACAGCGGAGACGACACCGACGCTTCGATCGAACCACACGGCCTTGCACTGATGCATGGGCAGAAATGCCCGACATGCGGTGCGAATGCGGTCATTCGCAAGAATGGTTGTGACTTCTGTACCGCTTGCGGGGAAATCGGCGCTTGCGGTTAAGCCGGCTTGCCAAAAGGCGCGCGCTCGATGAACGCGCGCCTTTTGGCTCAGCAGATCTCAATGCGTGACTTCTTCCTGAGCCTCCTGCTTTTCACGCACGACGTCCGTGTGATTCACAAACGGACGCCAAAGCGGCGTCACCGACGAAAGTTCTTCGAGTACGGAAAACTGATCAAGTGGCATATTTTCCAGCATGATGTCCTCCGTTTAGCGCGTCGCCTGAACGGCCGACCCGTTCGCGTACTCGACAATCCCGCGGTTGTGCGCTTCCGCTTGCGCTGCATCGCGTGCACGCGCTTCGTTTTGCGCGGCGATTGCATCGCCCAGCATGCTGCGATCAGGATAGCTATTGCGATTCAATGCAGGCAATGAGCCGTTGGAATAGGCGGCGGCAAGTTCTGCGCGGACTTGAGTGCGGCTCGGAACTGTAGCCTCGGTCGCCCTGAACAATCTTCGGTTTGCGCAGAGGACGTCCGCGTTTCCTCGGATGGGGGGGAATCGCCTCAACCAACGCATCGAGTTGCGTGATGTCGTTGCAATTCTCGGCAGTCGAGATGACCGCGAGCGGGATACCTTGCGCGTCGACGATGAGATGGTGCTTGCTGCCGAGCTTGCGCCGGTCCGTTGGGTTCGGGCCGTTTTTTCCCGCGAGCATCGCGCAAACCGAAGAGCTGTCGACAATCGCGCGTGCCAATGTTATGGATGATGCGCAAAGCGCTGCGCAAATCGTAGAGATGGCGCGCATGATGAACTTGACCTTCGTCGACTCGCCGTGAATCAGAACCTCTGGATGGTATCGACTTCGTGACCAACCTCGGCATCGACAGGCCGTGCGCGGTGAGGAGAGATGGGTTCCAATGATACTGTTTCCGTCGAGCCTACATCCACGCCTGTCGCGCGCGTCCGAAACGAATTGTGCAGACGCTCCTTAACAGACCTAATCCGTAATTTTGCAACAGCTTCTTAGCGTTCCTTGCGCTCAGACGACTACGTCCTCCGTTCCCGACACTTCCGGCATGCCATGACGAATGACCTTGGGCGATGCCGTGCTGGTTGGCAAGCAACGCTCTTCCGTTTCATTCTGGCCTTGCAGAAGCGGGCAACGCTCAAACAATTCCGCAACCCAGTCGACGAACACACTCACTTTCGGCGACAGATGATCGAGAATGCGGCCAAATAATCGACTGCCGAATGATTCTCCAAGTCTTCGATGGACTTTGGCATGCCGTTTCGTTCGAGATGATAGTCAGGGCTCGCCACCGTTACACCCTAAAACACGCCGATGCGCCTTGCCACAAGGCTCGAATCCTGCAGCGTGCCCACGCGAATGACGCAATCCACCCCTTCCTGAATGAGATCGACCGGCTTGTCGCCAAAGCCCATCATCAGATGTCTGGGTAGTGCGTATGGAAATCGCATAGCTGGGGCATGACGATCAGACGCCCGAGGGCACCCGGCATGTCGACGCGCAGCTTGCCATGCGGTTCTTTGCCGTTATTGGAGAACGTGCTCTCGGCTTCTTCGATGTCAGCAAGTATGCGCACACATCGCTCGTAATAAGCCGCGCCGTCAGGCGTGAGATTAAGTCTGCGCGTCGTGCGTTGAAGCAGTCGCACGTTCAGATGCGCTTCGAGGTTCTGAATAATCGTCGTGACCGATGCACGCAGCAGATTGAGCGTATTCGCTGCGCGCGAAAAGCTGTTGTGTCCACGACGCGGGTAAAGACCTGCATTGCCTGGAGGCGATCCATGTTTCCTCACCTTGGATGCTAAGCACCTAAAGAAATTAAGCGGACGGTAAAGAACAATCGTTTAAGGGGAAATAGACGATTGTTCGGATTGTTCGGGGCGAGGCTACCGAAATTTTATGTTGTCGGATTATAGGCATTTATCTAAAAAGGCGCGGACTCCAGAATTCCCAGCATCGCAACCTACGCGCAAAGGCCTTGTTTCATGGGTCTTGCACCGAAAATAACCATGTCAACATTGTTGGAATTGGAGCGAGCCTCGGGCTGTGCATCGAGGATGTGCAGATCGCGGGACATGCGCAACCCATCATCTTGCGCAGTTATCGCCCGGCTTCAGACGGCACGGTTTTACCGATCGTCCTTTACTTTCATGGCGGCGAGTTTGTCGGCGGATCGCTGGACGATGGTGATATCACCGCAGCAGCCATTGCGCGCGATACGCCCGCATGGGTCGTGTCCGTCGGTTATTCGCTTGCACCTGCGTTTCCTTTTCCTGCCGCGCCTGAAGACGGATACCGCGCGGCGCAATGGGCAGTCGCTCATACGCGTGCGCAACGCGCGGATCCTTTGCGCATCGGCATTGCCGGATACGATGCAGGCGGCAATCTCGCCACATACGTTTCGGCCATTGCGCGTGATCGCGGCGATCTTCGCATGGCCGCGCAAGTGCTCCTTGCGCCTTTGCTAGACCCAAGCATGGCGCGCCTGGCGGATGAGCGAAAAGTGCTGTGCCCCGATCTCGAAGCGAGCGAATGCGCGCGGTGTTATCGCGCGTATCTTCCCAATCCGTCGCAACGTTTGCATCCTTATGCGGCGATGCTCGAATCGCGCCGCCTTAACGGCTTGCCGCCTGCCTTGATCGCAAGCGCCGAGCATGACCTCTTGCATATCGAAGCCGAAAAATATGTCGCCGAATTGATGCGCCGACCGAAGTCACGCGCCATGGCGAGACATCGCATCAGGCTCTAGTCTATTGAACCATCCCGATGTGCTTGCCAATGTCGTCGCGTTCTTTAGAAAAAGATTGGTGCGCGCTAAACAAAGCTAAGCGCGGGCCACTGCATCACACAACAACAAATTCAACGCAAAACCGGAGGTTCCAACATGTTCTTCACTCGCAAACGCATCTATGCCGCGCTAGGCGCGACGGTGATCATCGCAGGCGCGGGCGGCTATACCGCATGGCGCGGTCACGGCGACGCAGCCATTAGTCAGGCGCAAGCCGCAGCACATAGTCCGACCGCAACCGAAGTCGATGTTGCGACCGTAATCTCGAAGACCATCACGGACTGGCAAAGCTATTCGGGTCGCCTCGAAGCAGTCGATCACGTCGATATTCGTCCGCTCGTGCCGGATACCATCGTCGCGGTTCATTTCAAGGACGGCGCTTTAATCAAGAAGGGCGATCCGCTCTTTACGATCGATCCGCGTTCCTATGAAGCCGAAGTCGCTCGCGATCAGGCACAGTTTGCTGCCGCGCAAGCGCGCAATGGCTATACATCCGACCGATGCAGCGCACGCGGAACGTTTGCTTGCGGACAACGCGATTACCAGGCGCTATTACGACGAGAAGTAGAACGCCGCGCGCGAAGCCGTTGCGAACCTCAAGGCCGCGCAAGCCGCACTCGAAACCGCGCGCATCAATCTCGCTTATACGCATATCACTGTGCCCGTGGCGGGCCGTGTATCGCGTGCGCAGCTTACTGTGGGCAACAATCGTGCGACGGGCGCTAACGCGCCTTTGTTGACGACGCTCGCATCGGTGTCGCGAATCTATGCATCGTTCGATGTGGATGAACAAACCTACCTTCGCTATCTGGGCCGCGATGCAGGCAGCAAGAGATGGCGTAGTCGATTCCGTCGTTCAGGCTGCAAAGCAAGCCGCCTGCGTTTGCGTCCGATTCTGATGACATCCATCGCGTTCATCTCATCATGGGCGTGGTGCCGCTCGTTTTGTCGACAGGCGCGGGTTCAGAAATGCGTCATGCGATGGGCGTTGCCGTCTTCTTTGGCATGTTGGGTGTGACGCTGTTCGGTCTGATGATGCTGACGCCGGTTTTCTACGTGACCCTGCGCAAGTTGTCGCGACATGTAACGGACAAGCATGGCTCGCATCCGCAAATGCGCGGTATCGGCGCGTCGGTTGAAGCGCAATGAGGTCAATGATGAATAAGCTGCATGTCGATCGAGTCTAATGGCCGCGTTGTTGCTCGTGGTGGGCTGTTCTTTAGCGCCAACGTATGAGAAGCCCGACGTAAACGCGCCATCGGCAATATAAGGAAACGCCCGCTTTGCAGGCATCGGAAGCGGGCACCTGGAAAACCGCGCAGCTTTCAGAAGAAATGTTGCGCGGCGAATGGTGGTCAATTTTCGATGACGCTACGCTTAACGATCTGGAAAAGCAGGCACAGGATGCTAACCAGAACCTTAAGGCCGCAGCCGCGCGCGTGCGCTCAACCAGACCGCACGTGCAGGACTTTTCCCGACGCGCTCGATGCGAGCTTCGGCCCGACGCGAGAGAAGCTTTCGCCTGCATCGCAGCTCCTGCCGGCGAATGCGAGCGTGCCTTCCTTCGCAAACGCTTTGGCGTGCGCAGGCGAGCGTGTCGTACGAAGTCGATCATCTGTTCGGGCATGTATCGAACACGGTGCAGGCCGCTAACGCCAACACGCAGCAAAGCGAAGCGTTGTTCCGTTCGGTGCAGTTGGCCTTGCAGGCCGACGTCGCGCAGAACTACTTCAATTTGCGCGAGCTGGATGCGGAAGCCGATGTCTTTACGTGTACGGTGACCTTGCGCGAAGAAGCGCTAAAGCTCGTGCAGCGTCGCTTTACCGAAGGCGATATCAGCAAGCTCGACGTGGCGCGCGCCACGTCGGAACTGGCAACTGCGCGTTCGGATGCAATGACCGTTCAGCGCTTGCGTGCCGCATCGGAACATGGTCTCTGCTGGGCAAGACGCCAGCGTGCCGCCTGATCTGGACGTCCATCTGGTGATGGATAACTACGGCACGCACAAGACGCCCTCGATCCAGAACTGGTTTGCTCGTCATCCCCGCTTTCATGTGCACTTCACTCCGACTTCTGCTTGCTGGCTCAATCAGGTCGAACGTTGGTTTGCCATGCTCACCGAAAAGCGCCTTCGACGTGGCACCCATCGCTCGACACGCCAGCTCGAAGACGCGATACGCCATTACCTCGATGTCTATAACGCAAGTCCCCGGCCGTTTGTGTGGACCAAGTCGGCTGAC
>LELG01000088.1 GCA_001045575.1 Candidatus Burkholderia pumila | reverse complement strand
ATCTTGAATGATGCATCGTAGCGGCTGGACTTCTTGCGGAGTGCGGCACTGCCATGCCTCTTGATAGCTCGCAATCCAGCGGCGACGCACAGAGCGCCCAACTCCATATCGCGCTGCCAGCACCTCTATCCCAACGCCACCCGCGAGGTACTCATCAACTACTTGCTGCCGGAACTGCTCGTTGTACTTCGTCATGAAAAACACCCCAAAAAGCCAGATCGATGTCCAACTTTTGGGGGGGCAGTTCACACACGCAGGCCGCGCCAACTTCGCTTCCATTCGATGTCAACGGCTGCCGCATCATATTGATCGATGACATGTTTTCGACCGGCCGAGCCGTGCGCGCCTCGATCAACGAGCTTTACGACTTCGGCCGTCCGGCATCGATCGATCTGGCCTCGCGGCTCGCGGCGGGCGCGAAACGCCGATCAGCGCGCACTTCACCGGCGGCATGATCGATCTGTCCGCGAACGAAAATCTCGTGCTCGCGCGCGCGACGACATCAGCTTCGCGTTCACGACCGAAGTGCGCGTTTAAAGAACGAAGACAACATGAATACCGCTACCGAAGGTGCAAGCGCGCCCGAAATTTTCCGCTACGGATTCCTGAAAGGCAATCCGCAACTCACGAAGAACGGCGAGCTGAACACCTGCTGACGATCGAAGGCCTGCCGCGCGCCATCGTCACGCATATTCTGGATACCGCCGAGCAGTTCGTGAGCGTCACGGACCGTGAAGTGAAGAAGGTGCCGCTCTTGCGCGGCAAGTCGGTGTTCAACCTCTTCTTCGCAAACTCGACGCGCACGCGCACCACGTTCGAGATTGCGGCCAAACTTCTGTCGGCGGACGTGCTGAATCTGAACATCAACGCGTCGTCGACGAGCAAGGGCGAATCGCTGCTCGACACCATCAACAATCTCTCCGCGATGCACGCCGACATGTCGAAGCGGAACGCGGCTTCCGAGAAGTGCTTCGAACCGAGCCGCGCCATCCGGATGCGCTGCATCTCCTCGGCCTGATTCTCGCGGCACGGCAGCGCGGCGGCAAAGGCAAGGCGCTCGTCCGGCAGGCGCTGCAAGTGCGTGAATCTCCGGTTTATTTGTCCAATCTCGGCAATCTGCTGTTCGGGCACGGCGCGTTCGATGAGGCTTGCGCAGTGCTTCAACGCGCCATCGAACTGGATCCCGGATTCGCCAGCGCGCATTTCAATTTCAATCTGGGCAATGTGCTGCATGAACCGCGTCGCTACGATGAAGCCATGATTTGCTATGAGCGAGCGCTGGAGCGCAATCCGGCCATGCACGCGGCAATGGCCAATCTGGGCGGCGCGCTGAACGGCGCGGGGCGCGTGACGGAAGCTGAAGCGGCGTATCTGCGTGCGATCGACATGCATCCGGCGGGCGCGGACTACTGGTACAATCTGGACCTGATCTGCGCCAAATTCCAGTCGCGCGGAGCAGGCCGTCACGTACTTTCGGCGCACCATCGAGCTTGCGCCCGAGCGCATCGAATGGATGAGCGATCTGGGTATCGCGCTGCGCTCGCGCGCTCGCCGGAGTTCGGCACAGGGTGCACTGGAATCTCGCGCAATTGCTGCTATCCCGTGGTGCGTATTTTGAGGCATGGCCGCACGCGGAGTATCGCTATGCGGCTGCGCGCGCCGGTGTCGCCTCAAGAGACGCCAACTGGACGGCAGTCTGCCCGCCTTGACACGGCGAGCCGCTTGAAGGCAAATCGCTGCTGCTGTGTCCCGAACAAGGCTTCGGCAATTTCATCCAGCTCGTGCGCTTCGTCGCTGAAAGCGCTGGGCGCGGCGCGCATCACCTCGTTGTGTCCGCCGCCGCTCGTGCCTTTGATGGAGATGGCGGACGACGTCGATGAAGTTATCTCCAGCACCTCGCAACTCAAGTCTTACGACTATTGGCTGTATGCGCAGAGCGCACCGCTGTATTTGAATACCCGATACAATTCCCGCGAAGCTGCCCTACCTGCATGCATTGCCGGAACGTGTGGCGCGCCGGCAAGCGCGTTTGCCCGGGTATAGCTTGCGCGTCGGTCGTCTGGTGTAGAAAGGAAAGACGCGGCATATTTCCAGTTCAACGGGCCGCGTTCGCTGCCCGGACTGAACACGCTCGCGCCGCTCTGGTCGGTCGATGACGTCTCGTTCGTGAGCCTGCAAAAGGGCGTGGGCGAAGACGAGCCGTTCGAGCCCGGCGCGCTGGTCAAGGATTTACAGGATTTCGGCGATACCGGCCGCGATCGTCGTCGCATCGCTCGATCTGGTGATTACGACGTGCACGTCCATCGCGCATGTGGCGGGCGCGCTCGGTAAAACGGTGCTGGGTGATGCTCGCATCGCCGTGGGCGGACTGGCGCTGGTTCGACGAGCGCAGCGATTCGCTGTGGTATCCGGGCGTGGTCAGGCTGTTCCGGCAGACGCGTGCGGGCAACTGGGATGATGTGATCGAACGCGTCACGCTTGCGTTGAGAGAGAAAGTCGAACTTGAACGTGTGCCGCAACCCTAATTGTTAGAGGCTTCGGGCCAACACCACATGAAGATTCAAATCCAGAACGGCACGATCATCGATCCGGCTGCGGGCACAGAAGCGCGCAAGGACGTGTTCATCGCGGCGGGGCGCATCGTCGTTATCGGCTAGGCGCTGGCGGATTTTCACGCGACCAAGGTGATCGATGCGAATGGCCTGTATATTGCGCCGGGCTTCGAACATAAGGATAAAGCGACGCTTGAATCCGAAATGGCCTCGGCCATGGCCGGCGGCGTCACGAGCTTCGTCTGCCCGCCCGACAACGACCCGACACTCGACAAACCCGGTCTCGTCGCAATGCTCAAGTTCCGCGCGCAAAAGCTAAATCTCGCGCAATGTGTATCCGCTGGGCGCGCTGACGGTCGGGTTGAAGGGCGAAACCATCACAGAAATGGTCGAACTGACTGAAGCGGGCTGCGTCGGCTGCTTCTCGCAAGCGGATAACCCCATCGTCGATACGCGCACGCTGCAACGCGCGCTGCAATATGCGACGATTTACGGGTATACTGTGCGTCCGCAAGACGCTTATATGTCGAAAGGCGGCGCGGCTCGGGCTGTCGGGCGTGCAGGTGTCGGCGAAAACTATCGCGCTGCACACTATTTTTAAACTGATGCGCGTGACCGGTGCGCAGGTGCATCTGTCGGCGGCGGGCGTCGCGCTCGTGCATGCGTCGAAGGCGGAGAGCCTCAGGTGACGTGCGATGTCACGATCAACCATGTGCATCTGACGGACATCGACATCGGTTATTTCGACGCGCAATTCCGGCTCGACCCGTCGTTGCGCCAACAACGCGATCGTGAAGGTCTGAAGGACGGCACGATCGACGCGATTTGTTCCGACCTCACGCCGCTCGATGATAACGAAAAGCTGCTGCCGTTCGCCGAAGCGACGAGCCTCGAACTGCTGCTCTCGCTGACGCTGAAGTGGGCGCGCGAAGCGAATGTGCCGCTTGCGACAGCGCTCGCGCGCATCACGTCCGTACCCGCCGATGTGCTGAAACTTCCGGCGGGTATCGTGTCGGTCGGTTTCGCCGACCTTTGCATCTTCGGATCGACGCCGCCTGGCGCGTCGATCCGAAGATGCTCAAGAGCCAGGGCCGCAATACGCCGTTCCTGGGCTACGAACTGCCTGCACGCGTGCGCGCGACGATCGTCGCGCGGTCACGTGGCTTACGAGGCTCGCTGATCATGACGCTCGCACTGCGGAAGTTGAGACTGGTCGTGCATTTGCTGCTCGGCATGTGGATCGTTGCGACGCGGTTCTCGCGCGTGTCGGCGGCAGAGCGTGCGGAATTGAATCGCAAATGGTCGATCAAAATGCTGCGCCTGTCGGGCATGAAGCTGGTTGTGCATAATGACGAAGCGCGACTCGATGCGGGCGTGCTCGTGGTCGGCAATCATATTTCGTGGATCGATATCTACGTCATCAACGCGTGGCGTCCGACGCCCTTCGTCTCGAAGGCGGAGATTCGCAAGTGGCCGGTGGTCGGCTGGCTCGCGCACAAGCTGGACACGGTGTTCGTGCAGCGGGAGAAGCGCAGCGATGCGAAACGCATCATGCACGAACTCGCCGACCGGCTGGTGAAGGGCGAGAAGATGTGCGTATTCCCCGAAGGCACGACGACCGATGGCACCTCGCTCCTGCCGTTCCACGCGAACATGTTTCAGGCGGCGGTGTCCGCGTCCGTGCCCATTCAGCCAATTTGTCTGATGTATGAGGATGCGACCGGCAGGCTGTCGACCGCGCCGGCGTATATTGGCGATATGAGCCTGAACGATTCGCTCAACGCGTGCCTGCGCGCCGAGCCGCTGACGGCGCATCTGTATGTGTGCAATCCGCTCGCGTCGGGCGCGGACCGCCGGTTGCTAGCTAGCGAAGCGCAGGCATCGGTTCAGGCGGCACTGGACCGCATGCGCGGCGCGGTGCCGGTCACTTCTTCATCGAGCAGCTCACCTGCGTAATGATGCGTCTGGCCGGTTCGCTTTCGAGCAGCACGGCCGACAGCTTGTTGCCCCACACGCAGCCGGAGTCGAGACACAGCACGTTGTCGCGGACCATCAGGCCGAGCGCGGTCCAGTGCCCGAACACGATGGTCACGTCCGACGTGCGGCGCCCGGGAACGTCGAACCACGGCATGTAGCCGGGCGGCGCCAAATCCGGGCCGCCGTTGTTGGCGAATTCCATCGCGCCTTTGGACGTGCAGAAGCGGATGCGCGTGAGCGCGTTATATGTCACGCGCAAACGGTCGATGCCCGTCAGCGAATCTTCCCACCGGTGCGGCTCGTTCTCGTACAGATCCGCCAGCGTTGCCTTCCAGTCCGGCGCGCGCAGCGCCCGTTCGAGCTCGTGCGCGAGTTCGAGCGTCTTCGTCACGTCCCATTGCGGCAGCACGCCCGCGTGAACCATCAGCGCGTTGTTTTCGAAGTACGCGACCGGCTTGTGCCGCACCCATTCGATGAGATCGGCGGCATCGGGCGCGGCAAGGATATCATCCAGTGTATCGCCTTTCTTCGGCTTGCGCAGTCCCGCTGCGACGGAGAGCAGATTCAGATCGTGATTGCCCAGCACGACCGTGGCGCGCGAGCCTAGCGCGATGACATCGCGCAAGGTCTGCAAAGACTTCGGTCCGCGATTGATGAGATCGCCCGCGAACCAGAGCGGCGTATCGGAGGAGGGCGCAGTCTTTTTCAGCAGCCGGTTGAACGGATCGCAGCAACCTTGCAGGTCGCCGAAGACGAGCGGAGCACGCGATGAGTTCGCGGTGGATTTGGGTTGGTCGGTCATCGGTCAGGGAGCGGGAACAGAAGCCTTCTGCAACGTCGCAGGTTTCGTGCAAGCGGCGCTCAGGGCAGACGATTCACACATTATGGAGCAGGCGCGGAATACTGTGCGAACCCGCATCCATATGCATTGGCGTGACGCTTGCAGTTACACATTGCAAGCCGTGTAAGCATAGTTTGTTGACGCGTTTAAAGTTGTTATCCGGATAGTTTTCGCCCGTGCACGGCTTACAATATAATTGACTAGACAGCATGTGGCTCCCATCATTTTTGTGAGAAGTTTCCGCAACAAAACGCCGCAAGTGTGCATGAGGCGCAATTTTCTAATTCCGGCGGACTTTCAATTGCTCCGGCGGCCTGAAAGCGGGCAAAGGGCTTTTATGATTCTCGTGACAGGCGGCGCTGGTTTCATCGGCGCCAATTTCGTTCTGGATTGGTTTGATCACGCGGACGAATCCGTTCTCAACGTCGACAAGCTGACTTACGCGGGCAATCTCGCCACGCTGGCATCGCTCAAAGACGATCTGCGCCATGTCTTTTCGCAGACAGATATCTGCGACCGCGCGTCCATCGACGCACTGCTCGCCGGGCACAAGCCGCGCGCCATCCTGCATTTCGCCGCGGAGAGCCATGTCGACCGTTCGATTCATGGCCCGGCCGAATTCGTGCAGACCAATGTCGTCGGCACGTTCACGCTGCTCGAAGCAGCGCGCATGTACTGGAGCAAGCTCCCCGGAGCCGAAAAGCAGGCGTTCCGCTTCCTGCATGTCTCCACGGACGAAGTGTTCGGCTCGCTGTCCGCGACCGACCCGCAGTTCTCCGAAACCACGCCCTACGCGCCGAACAGCCCGTATTCAGCGACCAAAGCCGGCGCGGACCATCTCGTGCGCGCCTACCATCACATTTATGGCCTGCCGGTTCTCACCACGAACTGCTCGAACAACTACGGCCCCTATCATTTCCCGGAAAAATTCATTCCGATGATGATCACCAGCGCGCTGGCCGGCAAGCTGCTGCCGGTGTATGGCGACGGCCTGAACGTACGCGACTGGCTGTACGTGCGCGACCATTGTTCGGCCATCCGCCAAGTGCTAGCGCGCGGCAAGCCCGGCGAAACGTATAACGTGGGCGGCGGGAACGAGAAGTCTAACCTTTCCGTGGTGCACACGGTCTGCGATCTGCTCGACGAACTGAGCCCACGCCAGTCGGGTTCGTACCGTGAGCAGATCACTTTCGTGAAGGATCGTCCGGGCCATGACCGCCGCTATGCGATCGATGCGCGCAAGCTCGAACGCGAACTGGGCTGGAAGCCGGCCGAGACCTTCGAAACCGGCTTGCGCAAGACGGTTCAGTGGTACCTGGACAGTCAGCCCTGGGTGCGTGACGTAATGAGCGGCGATTATCGCAACTGGCTGGCAAAACACTATGCAACGTGACACCATACCAATCCCGACGCTGCTCGTAACCGGCAGCAACGGGCAGGTTGGCTTCGAATTGCGCCGCAGTCTGGCGCCGCTGGGCCGCGTGATCGAGGTGGATCGCGCCGCATGCGATCTGACGAATCCCAAGCAGTTGCGCCGGGTGGTTCAGACGTGGCGGCCGGATGTCATCGTCAATGCTGCCGCGTACACGGCGGTAGATAAAGCCGAGACGGATGCCAACAGCGCTTACGTCGTCAACGGCGTCGCGCCGGGCGTACTCGCCGGACAGGCGAAAGCGCTGGGCAGCCTGCTGATCCACTATTCCACCGACTACGTATTCGACGGCCGCAAGACGGGCACCTACGTCGAAACGGACGCCGTCGATCCGCAATCCGTCTATGGGAAGAGCAAGCTCGCGGGCGAGCAGGCCGTGGCCGAATCGGGCGCGGCGGCGTTGGTGTTGCGCACGTGCTGGGTCGTCGGCGCACATGGCAGCAATTTCGCCAAAACCATGCTGAAGCTGGGCCGTGAGCGGGACGCGCTGCGCGTCATCGCCGACCAGTTCGGCGCGCCGACCACGGCTGCGTTGATCGCCGACGTGACCGCGCAGATCGTGGCGCGTCACTGGTTGCACGGTGACCGCAATCGCTTCCCGTCGGGCGTCTATCATCTGGCTGCGGCGGGTGAAACCACGTGGCACGGTTACGCTACCGAAGTACTGCGCAGTGTTGCCGCGCGCGGCGTCAAACTCAAGGTGGACCCTGCGCGTATTGAAGCCATTCCGGCCAAGGCTTATCCTTTGCCCGCACCGCGTCCGGCCAATTCGCGCCTGGATACCAGCAAGTTGCGCGAGACCTTTGGTGTCCATCTTCCAGACTGGAAAGAAGGTGTCCAATTCCTGCTCGACCAGATTCTTTCTTGATGGAACGTAACATGCGGAAAGGCATCATTCTCGCGGGCGGTTCAGGCACGCGGCTCTATCCGATCACCCGCGCGATGTCGAAGCAGCTGCTGCCGATCTACGACAAGCCGATGATCTACTACCCGCTGACCACGCTGATGCTGGCAGGCATACGGGACATCCTCGTTATCTCCACGCCGCAGGACACGCCGCGTTTCACCGAGATGCTCGGCGCCGGCAGCGACTGGGGCATCAACATCCAGTACGCGGTGCAGCCGTCGCCGGACGGGCTGGCGCAAGCGTTCATCATCGGCGGGGACTTCGTCGGCAACGATCCGTCGACGCTGATTCTCGGCGACAACATCTTTCACGGCCACGACCTCGTCAAGCAACTGGAGCGCGCCAGCGCTCAACAGAACGGGGCGACGGTCTTCGCGTACCGCGTGCATGATCCGGAGCGCTACGGCGTCGTCGAATTCGATCAGGACTTTCGCACGCTTTCGCTGGAAGAGAAGCCGGCGAAGCCGCGTTCGCATTACGCGGTGACGGGCCTGTACTTCTACGATCGCCAGGTGTGCCACATCGCGGCGGACATCAAGCCGTCCGCACGCGGCGAACTCGAAATCACTGACATCAACAACCGCTATCTGGCGATGGGCCAGCTCGACGTCGAAATCATGGGGCGCGGCTACGCGTGGCTGGACACGGGAACGCACGAGTCGCTGCTGGAGGCATCGAGCTTCATCGCTACGTTGCAGAACAGGCAGGGCCTAATGGTCGCTTGCCCGGAAGAAGTGGCGTACCGCAGCAAATGGATCACGTCGGAGCAAGTGGCGAAGCTCGCCGCGCCTCTGTCGAAGAGCTGGTACGGCAAGTACCTCATGCAAGTTATTTCGGATGCGGTCAAATGAGTCTGAAGGTCATTGCCACAGAGATCCCGGATGTGCTGATCATCGAACCGAAAGTGTTCGGCGATGCGCGAGGGTTCTTCTTCGAGAGTTTCAACCAGCACAGCTTCGACGAGGCTGTCGGCAGTCACGTCGAGTTCGTTCAGGACAATCATTCTCTGAGCGCGAAGAGCGTGCTGCGCGGGCTTCATTTCCAGCTCGATCCGAAGGCGCAGGGCAAGCTCGTTCGCGTGGTTAGTGGCGAAGTCTTCGACGTGGCCGTCGATGTCCGTAAGGAATCGCCGACTTACGGCAAGTGGGTGAGCGCCCATCTATCGGCTGAAAGCAAGCGGCAGTTCTGGATTCCGCGAGGCTTCGCGCACGGATTCCTCGTGCTGTCCGAGCAGGCCGAGTTCCTTTATAAAACCGACAATTATTTTTCGCCGGAAAACGAGCGATCCATCCGTTGGGATGACCCGACTATCGAAATTGACTGGCCTATCACCGGGCAGCCGACGCTTTCGCAGAAAGATGCCGACGCACCCTCTTTGGCTAACCTATCGAGGTGAGCCCGTCGCTCCCGCCGCGCCACGAGTGAGAAAGAGATCTCCCGGGCGTGAACGGGCAGGGCCGTTGAGAGAACAATGCGATATTTATCGGTACTGGCGTCGAACATCTTCATCAACGTGCCCACGGTCGTGCTCGTGCTAATGTACTCCCACTTCGGGACGTACCAGGACTCGGCCAGATTGGGTACGGCGCTCGCCTACATTGCACCGCTTTATCTGCTCTTCACGATGCAACACGGCGTCGCGATTCTGGCCGGCCGCAAAGGCTGGAGCGAATCGACCGCGCTGAGGCTGAAGCTCGCGCCATTTTATCTGCTGATTGCCGTGATCGCGTCGATTGTCTGCCGCGAGTATCTCATTCTGATGATTGGCGTATTCCGTCTGGGCGATCTGCTGTATGAGCCGTACTTCTCCGAGAAGATCCGGTCGATGGATCATCGCGGACTGTTCGTGAGCAGCGGCAGCCGGCTTTTCGTATTCGTGGCGACCGTGGCGGCCGTGTACTGGTTCAGGCTGCCGCTCATGGAGGCCGTCACGCTGCTCGCGGTGACGAATATTGCCATGACTGCCGTGTCATGCGGCTCCGGCTGGATCTCGCAGGTCCGCGTGGTGACGGCTACGCGAACCGACTTCTGGCTGGGCGTCGGCGCCTGCATCGCAAGTCTAAGCGTCAACGTGCCGCGGTATTTCCTCGGACGAGCCGCCGCCGCCGATCTCGCTGCTTACTCGAATATGCTCACGATCGTGATGGCCGCGACCCTCATGTTCGTCTCGTTCAACAACCTCTACTTTGCCCGGTGCGCACGGTCGGCCGAACTCGGCGTGCACCGTTTTCTCGTCCGTTTGCTGGGATTTGGTGTATTGGTGGCGGCCATGTTCTGGGTTTTCATCGTGAACGATTACGACGTGGCGCGACTGTTGACCGGCCTTGCGCTGGGTCAGCGGTATCTGCCTTACGCCGGACTCGTGTTCCTGTTCTGGCTGTTTTACTGGGGTCTCTACCTGCAAAATGTCGCCAATTGCGTGCTCATCTATCTGGGTGCCGGGAAGGTCATCATGCTGTCGAATCTGCTCATGCTGGCCTTGCTGGCTGGAGGCTGTTTCATGGTGACCGGCAACATGTCGGCGCTGTCGGCGGCAGTCGTCGTCAATGTTTCGATGGCGGTGTTTCTCGGCGTCGCTTTGTCGCTGACATTTCTGAAGCTCCAGGGCGCCATAGAAGAATTGGCCGGTGTCAACAAGATGAAGGACCAACCCGCATGACTCCCTATCTCGCTGTATTCATCGCGCTCTGGGGAGCATTCTTCATTTCGTCCGTATTGGGCGAGATCGAGATTCCGCTGGAGGTTTTTGCGATCACGCTGTTCGTCGTGTTTGCCGGCCAGCGGTTCGAGACGGGCAACGACTGGCTGACTTATCGTGACCATTTTATCGCCATTCAGCAGTTTGGTTTCAGCGGCGGTGACAGTCCGCAATTTCCCGCATTCGAGCCGCTATATATTTTGACCGTCTGGCTATTCGGCCGGGTGTTCGATTTTCAGGCGTTCCTGCTGTTCGTGTCGGTGTTCAACGGACTGGTCCTTTACCGGTTCGCAAAGACCTGGAACGTGAGCGTCTGCGGATTGGCGGCGATCAACTATTCGTGGACGTATCTCGCCACGCAGATGGCGACGACGCGCTATTCGCTCGCCATGTCGTTCATCCTGCTCGCGTTCATCTTCCTGATTCAGCACAGGAAGTTTGTTGCGTATGCGCTGGTTATCGTGGCCGCCGGTTTCCACTTCTTCTCGCTCGCCTTCCTGCCGGTCGTATTGCTCATCAACCGGAAACTGACTGTCCGTCTGGCCGCCTCGGTGCTGATCGCCGGCTTTCTGATCGTGCACGTCACGTTATTCGCGGTCAGTTCGGGCTGGTTCAACGGTCTGCCGTTTTCTGAGAAGCTGGTGTTCTATCTCGACGAAGCGACGGTCAAGCAGATCAGCGCGGGAAGCGTCGGCTATATCGTGCTGAATCTGGCATTTCTGGTCTGGGTGCTTTGCAGCCAGGAAGACGACGATAAGATGCGGCTAGTGAAGTGGAGCGTGTTCTACTTGCTGTTTTTTCAGATCGTCGCGTGGATGCTGCCCGTGTTCTGGAATCGTATTCAGGTCTTTACCGTCGTGGTTCAGGCCTGTCTGCTATCCAGATACATGGTGGAGCGGTGTGACCCGGTGTTCCTGCTCACCATCGCGGTCCTGTCTTTCGCGACGCTGATGAAGCTGCTCGTCGATCCGGCCTTCATCTCTTACGTTCCCTATCAGAGCTACTGGGTCAACAAGGTGATGATGAACGCCGTCCGGGATGATGGAGAATCCCGCTTTTATCAAGCGATCGACCGGAATCGGGAAAGAGCGCACTAGTCCATTGAACCATATGAATTGCACTGGATGCGTCGAGTTGGATCGGAATACTTCCATTTCAGTGGGACAGCCTGCTTGTTGTATTGGCGGATATACGCATGAGCTTCTTGTCGAGATCTTTGATGCTGTTGAATATCCCGCGCGTGATGACGTCGCGCTGGATGCGGGCAAACCCGTTCTCGAC
>LELG01000087.1 GCA_001045575.1 Candidatus Burkholderia pumila | reverse complement strand
CGCTGCCAGCACCTCTGTCCCAACGCCACCCGCGAGGTACTCATCAACTACTTGCTGCCGGAACTGCTCGTTGTACTTCGCCATGAAAAACACCCCAAAAGGTCAGATCGATGTCCAACTTTTGGGGCAGTTCATTCACGGCCGGGAAAATTCCAGCTTTAAACGTTGGAATTCAGACTGGCTGGTGTGCCTGCGCGCGATCAGCATCATGCCGCAGGTTTCCACGGGCGGCGCGCTCAGCACGCTCAACGTCGACGTGAACAACGCGATCGTTCCCGAACTTGATTTCACGTACATGATTCGAGACGACATCGGCGTCGAACTGATTCTCGGCACGTCGCGTCATCAGGTGACATTGGACATTGGCGGATTGGGTGGCGTGAGCGTGCTGCCGCCGACTCTCTTGCTGCAATATCACTTCAACCACGCCGGCAAGATTCCTCCATACGTGGGCGCGGGCGTCAGCTACACGTACTTCTACAACGACAAGTTCAAAGCCAGCGACACACCTGTGTCGATCAGGCACAGCAGCTTCGGCCCGGCGCTGCAGGCGGGCGTCGATGTTCAGGTGACGAAGACACTGTTCGTCAACGCCGACCTGAAAAAAACTGGATGCGCACGAGCGCATTGGCGAACGGCGCGGATCTCGGCTCGCTGAAGATCAATCCGTGGGTACTAGGCGTGGGCGCCGGCCGGCATGAAGTTTTGAGCACGCCTGCACAGGTCTGAAAAATTGGCGGAAGTTGGCGGGGTTGTGGCGTGAAAGGAAACGCCTTCCCGGTATTCTTGCTAAAGGCCCGGCGCAGACCTGTGCCGCTCGTGTCGCGTGTTTGTCGAACGTGATGCAAGCGGGCAGTCTGCAACGACTAAAAACACCATATCAGGGAACAACACGCTAATGAGACCGTCCACTTACGCGGGAATCGCCTTGCTCGTACGTGCGGTGCCGCGCCCGCGCAGCAGCTGCTCACTTTGCCAGGGCGCGGACAGAGTTCGGGGCAACAGGCCGTCGATAACGCCACCTGTTAGCCTTCGCCAATCAGATGACGAAAGTAAACATGGCGCGCGAGCCACAAACCGCGCCGAAGAATTATCAGCAGGAGCCGCGTACGCTGAACGCGCGCGCGGTCGAACTGCCGCTGCCGCCAGTGGCATCGGATGCGTTTCTCGGCGGCGATATGAAAATGCCGCCGCGCTCTCCGCCCGAACCGCCGATGGTGCGCTACTGGCGTGCCTACAGCGACTGCATGTCGAACAAGGGTTATTAGTGAAGTGATATTCCCGTCAGAAAGCGCCCGCGTGAGCCAGGCGCTTTCTGCATTAGCGGCTTCGCATAACGCGTTCGCATGCGGCGCGGTGGGCGTCCGTGTCGACGCCGCGCCAAAGGAAGTCATCTTGCCACTGCATGACATGCCGGCGCATCACAGCGCACCATTCGGCGTCTATGCGATATTCGAACGCGCATCCGTCAGCGTCTCAGGCGAGACGAAAGCATGGCAAAGCTCCGCGACTGGCCAACGCCACCACTGCCCGACATGCGGCTCGCCTGTCTTCCTCACGTTCGATGGCATCGACGAAATCGAAGTGCCGACCGGCATCTTCGATGAAACCAGTCTCTATCTGCCTCAATATGAAATCTGGTGCTAAAGCGCGCCGTTCGTGGCACGCGCGCTTTAGCACTCGACGATCGCCTTCACGACGCCCGCGTTCGGATCCAGTAACGACGAGAAGCGCTCCGGCACATCGCTCAAAGTCAGGCGATGCGTATTGAGTGCAGCCGTGGGCACCTTGCCCGCGCGCATGGCGGCGAGCACGGTTTCGAAGTCTTCGGGCGTCGCGTTGCGGCTGGAGAGCAGCGTCGCCTCGCGCTTGTGGAATTCGGGATCGGAAAACGAAATGCGATCCGGCACGATCGACACCAGCACGTACTTCCCACCATGCGCGATGAACTCGAAACCGCGTTCCATCGCACGCGGATTGCCGGTGGCATCGAAGACGACATCGAAGAATTCGCCGTTCGTCAGCTCCGACAATTGCGCCTTGTCGTGCTCGCCGATCCGCACCGTCGCATCGACATGCAATTCGCGCTCGCAGAACGCGAGCCGGTCTTCGCGCGTGTCGAGCGCCGTGACGTTCGCACCGTGCAAATGTGAAAACATGATCGCTGCCATGCCGATCGGGCCCGCGCCGACCACCAGCACGCGCTGGCCCGGCTGCACATCCGCGCGGCGCACGGCATGCACGCCGATGGCGAGGAATTCGACCATCGCAGCCTGATCCAGCGTGACGTCTTCGGCCTTGTGGACGAACTTCGCGGGCAAATTCAGATACTCCGTGAAGGCGCCATCCCGATGCACACCCAGCACCTGAATGTTCACGCAGCAATTGGTCTTCCCCTGCCGGCACGCGATGCATTTGCCGCATGACAGATAAGACATCACATAAACGGTGTCGCCCAAGGCGAATCCGCTCGATTCATCCGCTTCCTCGATCACGCCCGACAACTCGTGGCCCATCACGAGCGGATACGCCAGATACGGCTGATTTCCCGTAAAGATATGCAAATCCGTCCCGCACACGCCGACGCGCTTCACGCGCACGAGCACTTCGTCTTTGCCGCCGCGCACGGGTTTCGTGCGCTGCTCGGCTTTCAGGGTTCCGGGCGTTTCGCAGATTACGGTCAGCATGGCGTCTCTTTCGTTTGATGAGGCGTCGCCAATCTAGCGTTGTCCCGCCATCTGGTCAAGCCAGTTATATACTGATTCAATTGGTAAGGCCAGCGCACCGACTCGCAACGCCTGATATTCTGCCAAGACGACAAGCGCCAGAAAGAACGTGTAGTGCATTCCCTACAAAAGTTCGTCGAACGGCATCCGCAGCTGTTCGTACTGTCCGGCGCGAGCATCAGCACCGAATCAGGCATTCCCTGTTACCGCGCCCGCGAGGAGCAGCGCACTGGTCGCGTGCCCATTCTGCTAAAAGACTTTCTCGGTTCCGACTACGCGCGCCGGCGCTACTGGGCACGCAATCTGATCGGCTGACCAGTTAGTGGTAGGCGCGCAGCCTAACGCGGCACATCATGCATGAACTCGGCGAGCCGCATACGCACGCCCGCCGTACAGCGCATGCTCGAAGCGATGAACCCGGATTTCATGGGCAACACCGCGCCCGATCTGCCCGACAGCGATGCCAACATCGAACATCTCGACTTTGTCTCGTTCGATATCCCCGGCTGCACACGATGCGGCGGCGTGGTCAAGCCCGATGTCGTGTTCTTCGGCGAAAGCGTGCCGCGCGAACTCGTGCAGGATGCCGCTCGCTCGAATCCGCCGATGCCATGCTTGTGTTCGGTTCATCGCTGATGGTTGTATTCTCGGGCTTTCGCTTCTGCGAATGGACTGCGAAGAGCGGCAAGCCCACCGCGGCCATCAACATGGGCAAAACGCGCCGATGCGTTGCTGGCGCTGAAGGTGGAAGCGCCTTGTTCGGAGGCGCTCGCTCAGCTTATCGAGCAATTGGACGCGGTGTCGAACTAGCGGTTTTCGCGCGCCAATGTGTCGATGCCTTCGAGCAGACGCTGTGCATCCGACATGCGCGAAAACAGCGCGGGCGTCGCGCGCACGACTTCGCCTTTGGCGAGTCCGGGACGCATGATCGTGAACACGCCGAAGCGCTCGCGTAGCGCAGTCGCTACGTCCTGCGAAGACCGGCCTTCGATGCGGAATGCCGTGATGCCCGCCGTCATCGACGGATCGGCGTTTGTCAGAACCTGCACACCAGGAATCGCGCGGGCGGGTTCGGCCCAGGCATCACGAAGCGCGCGCAGACGCGCTTCCTTCGCTTTTGCGCCGGCGAAAAGCGCTTGTAGATCGGGCACGTCAAAATCCAGTTGGCCCCAGGAATGCTCGGCATCGACGATCACGTCCGCGCCGTATTGTTGCGCGAGCGCAGTGATATCCGTGACGGGCATGACGAGGCCAGTCGTACGAGGTCAGGATGAGCCACGTATTGGGATGCGCTTTCAAAGCGTCGGCGTAAGCGGCGAGGACGAACTTGCGCGTCGCCGGTTAGGGAATCGCCATGCGCACCGGCTCGACGCCGCGCCGCCTGTGCAGCCATTCCATCGGTCCTTGCTGCACGGGTGGTCGAAATCGCTCAGAGCACGGCATCGTCCGGTTGCAGGCGGTTATAGCCGCTGATGAGCGCAAGCAGCGCTTCCGTCGCGTTGCGCGTCATTTCGATCATCGACCGAACAGCCCATCGCTTGAGCCACGCGTTCGCGCAGGTCGGCGTGCAAGGTCTGACCGTGCGAGCGGATGAGCAGCGTGGTCTCGAAGTTCACGCGCTCGATCCAGTGCGCGAACATCGCCTTGACCGGCTCGGACATGGCGCCCCAGAAGCCGTTTTCCAGATTGATCAGCGCATCCGATTGCCGATACAGCCCGCGCACCTTTTCCCAGTAGGTTTCGTCATGGGCGGATGACGCGGAAGACGGCGGCAAAGCAGCGAGCGCGGCTTCGAAATCGGGCGTGCGGTGATCGAGTGGTGTCGGCATGAGTCGGGTGAGGAAAAGCGCTCAGTATCGCCGATGGCACAGCCTTTCATAGGCGATTTATGGTAAGGCTTCCTCGCAGGTTGGGCAAATCCGGGACTTTTTGCTGCCTGACCCTTCAGGCGGGCATCACGCCGCCGTAATCATCAGATGAAGCGCCACGCTCCGCATGAGGGCAAACGTTAAGGTGCTCACAATTCCCGCAACCGGACCTGAGAGAAACCAAAAAATGAATCTGAGAATATACCGATCAAGAACAAGCTGATCGCCGGCTTCGGCATTCTCGCCGTCCTGGTGCTGCTCGTCCCGGGCAGTTGTTGTGGACGCTGTCCGCCGCGACCGATAGCTTCGCTCACTACGTCAACGGCATCAACGCCTGCGCCGATGCAGCGAACGAAATCCGCACGGCCGGCGACCGCCCGCCGCGCTATTGCGGCGCGCAATCTGGTGCTGGTTACGAAGCCCGCCGATCTCGAACTGGAAAAGCCGAAGTCACGCGCGCATCAAGACTTGCAGATGCGCCTGAAGCCTTTTTTGCAGGACATGAGTGCTTTCGGTGCTCAGTGCGCCTTTTTGAACGAATTGCCTTTATGCACGGGCGCGCTTGCCGCTCTTATCGCTTTCCACCTCATAGTGCGGATCATCTTTCGATGCCGCGATCTCATGCCTGTCGAGCCCCTGGTATGCGAAGTGATGACGCGCACGATCTTGCCACTGGTCTCGCCCTGCGGCATGTTCCATTTGACGTGATCGTGCAGTTTGAGGGATTGAGTCATGGCGTTTGGCTCCGCGATAGTTGAACGCGAAGCAAAGCGCAACGCCCATGCCAACAAGGCACGCTCAGCGCATGCGCGCAACGGTCGCTTCGTCCGGACGGCTGCCGTAAAAGCGATGCAGCCGCTTCATCGAAGACGGCGGGATCGGCGGCGCTGAGCGCGAAGAGCGTCATTGACGAATGAAATTTTATGTCGTCGGGCGAGCCGAAGATTTCATGGGCGCTGCGGTCCCGCCATCCATTGACGATGGACGTCAGCTCGACGAGCCGCCCACCCAGCAGCGGATGCGCGAGATATGCCTCGGCTTCCGTGCGCGACTGGATGGCGTAGCGTTGTGCCATTTCGCTGTGTCCGAGCCCCGCGATCTGCGGGAACACGAACCATATCCAGTGCGAGCGCTTGCGGCCGGCCGTCAATTCGGCGCGCACATCGTCGATGACGCCTTCCTGCGCATCGACGAACCGTTGGAGATCGAAGGGATCGCTCATGGCTGGCTCCTGCTGAAAACGTGTCAGGCGACGGCATCCGCGATGCGCTGCCGCAGCTTCGCATCCGGATACTCGCCGATGCCCGCGTACACATTATCGATTATGTATTCGCGCCGTCCCGTGCCGGGAATCACGCACGTCACGGCAGGATTAGATAACACGAATTTCGGCAGAAGCTGTGCCCAGCTTGTGCAGCCGATTTCCTTTGTGAAGTCCGGCAACGCACGCCCTTTGAGCGTGGCGAGCAGCGAGCGGCCGCCAAACGGCTGATTGACGATGATTGCCACGCCCCGGTCGCGCACGAGCGGCAAAAGTTGCGCTTCGGCGTCGCCGGTCATTGGCGGCGTAATTGGATCTGCACGAAATCAATCTTCTCGGCGCGCAACACCGTCTGAACCTGCGAAAACGCGCTCGATGTGTAATGCGTCACGCCGATACCGCACGCGCCCGGCCGCCTTCCACTCGCGCAGCGTGGCGAGCCGCGTACGCCAGTCGAGCAGATTGTGGATCTGCATCAGGTCGATGCGTGGTGTCTGGAAGAAGCGCATCGACGTTTCCATCTGCGCGATGCCCGCGTCACGGCCTCCGGGTCCACATTTTGGTGGCAATGAACGCCTTGTTGCGCGCCCATTTCGGCGAGCAGCGCGCCCGCGACGGTTTCCGACAAGCCGTACATCGGCGATGAATCGATCACGGAACCGCCAGCCGCGAACAGCATGCGCAAAACCTCGGCGAGTTCGCGGCGGCGGGCGGCGTCGTCGCCGACATCGAAGGTGCGCCAGGTGCCGCAACTGATCACGGGCAGCGCTTCGCCGCTCGACGGAATCGGGCACTTGTGCATGGGCTGGATTGAGGGTGCGTGCGCGCGCCTGCCGCGGTGCGCAGAAAGCCGCGGCGGCTCAGACCGCAATGGAAATCGTGAATCGACATGAATCGGGTTCTCCCTGAAAATCGGCTCAGCGCCGAGGATAACCCGTTGCCCGCGCTACTTCTTTTTCTTCGCTTTTCCAGGCAGGCCGCGAGCTGCTCAAAGTAGGCGAGCGCTTTTTGCGGCGGCACGACGGCTTTGGTGCGCTGATCTCCGATGGTTTCATCGAGCGAGGCCACGCCTTGTTCCTTCAGCTTCGTCAATTTTCGATGCACGGTGGCCGGCGCGCCTGCCATCGACAACGCCATGGTTTCGATGACGGTGAGCATTCGGCCTGCGTGCCAGGCGGCTGTCCGCGCTTCGAGCAGCCATTCCTCGGCGGCGTCGAGCTTGGGGACGGATGGCAGCCCCCTGAACGGCTTGCGCGAGATAGGAAGCGAGAGTAGGTATCGACTAGCTGTTTTTTTCGCCATGAACTGGGGCCTTGCAGGGCACTCCTTTGTGCAAAGTGTTAATCGAAAACAAATACCGATGGTCATAACATTCAGTTACGGTAACTCCCCCGAAATTAAATTATCAAAATAAATGCTAGGATGATGGGTATCGAGTTGCCATCCTGGTGTTGCTGCATTGCGCAACGGATTGGTAGCAAGCACTTGAGAGAAACGGTGAACAGACACGCATGGCATCGCCGATCTCGCGCCGCATCTCGCCACTTTCGCGCCACCATACGGGTCGCGCGTTCGCAGAACTGGACCTGATCATTTCCGTCGACATCGGCGCGGCACATCTCGCTGGCGCGCTGAATCGGCCGGTGTGGGTGTTGCTCGTGTAGGCCTGCGATCCCCGCTGGTACGACTGTCAGCGCTTTACGCCCTGGTATTTGTCGATGCGTCTCTATTGCCAGTCCGAACTCGGCGACTGTTCGATGCCGATCACCGACATGCGAGCCGATCTCATGACACTCGCCGCATCACGGCTTTCTCAGCAAGGCTGAGCGCCCGAAGCCACGAAAGCGCTCGCGCTGGTGCTCCTCGTCGAAATGCGCGCGCGGGCTTCACGAGATCGCTGCGCGAGACAATGCCGACGAGCTTCATCGACGCCTCGTCCGCGATCACGGGCAGGCGCTCCAGTTCATTCACTGCGAGCCGCGTCGCCCCGCCAGCCGGCACAGTTCGCCAGGCAGCGCGAAGGAGGCCGAAGCATTGCGCATGCTTCGGCGGCGCTCAATGTCATGTCGACGCCATCCAAAGCGGCGCGATCCAGCATGCCGATCAAGGCGCCATCGCGCACGACCGGATACGCGCGATGCTTTTGCTGCGGCCCGAAGTGCTGCGCGAGGACGTCGCAAAGCGGCGTGGCGGCGGCGATGGTGCGCACATCGCGCGTCATCACTCCATCGACATGATGACGTTCCAGCGGATCCACGCCGTATTCGCGATAGATGTGATACCCGCGCCGTGCGCTCTTCTCCGTCATGATCGAGCGGCGCATTACGACCGTTGCGAAGCCATGCGCGACGAGCGTCGCCGCGAGTAGCGGCAGCAGTGCGTTGGCATCGTGAGTCAGGCCGAACGCGAAAACGATGGCCGTCAGCGACGCGCCCAGCGCACGCGGCTCCAGATATCCGCCGATGCCGACGAACACCGCGCCGATCGCGGGCCACCACATCCAGTGAATCGGCAGCTTGTGGAACAGATCTTCCAACTTGTATAGCGACGCCGACAAGCCCGACGCCAGCGCGCCCGACAACAGCCCCGAGACGAGGCACGACAGTAGCGATATCATGTACGGTGGAGTGGTTTTCAGCGGAAACAAAGCCTTTGTGCCGAACACTGCCGCCCGCGCGAAACCCGCGACGGCACATGCGAGCGCCACCGGCAGAAAACTGCGCGGCCGCCATTCGAACAACAGCAGTTCGAGCGGGAGCAGAACGGCGGCGACGGGCGTGCCGAACACCGCCGTCATGCTGCTGCCGCGCCCGCCGACGAACAGCGTCTTGCGCTCGGCCGCCGTCACGTCGATGCATTACGCGATCAGCGAACCGAGCGCGCCGCTTGTCATGATGATTGGGCCTTCCGCGCCGAACGGCCCGCCGCTGCCGATCACGATGCCCGACGACAGCGGCTTGAGCACCACGACTTTCGGCGACATGCGGCTCTTGCCGAAGAGAATTGCCTCGATCGCTTCGGGAATGCCGTGGCCGCGAATCTTTTCCGAACCGAAGCGCGCCATCAGCCCGCCGATAACCGGGATCACGATTACCCACGCGCCGAGTGTATTGAGCGCGGGCGAACGCTCCTCGACAGAGAAACTGCCAAAGAAGAGAACAGATTGGTGAACAGATGGATCAGCCCGAGCAGCACGACAGCGGCCAGTGTGCTGATGCCTCCGATCACCGCCGCGAGTCCGCAGATACCCAACAAACGGTCGTTGACCGAAAAATCGCGCTTGTGAAAATGCTGATCCATGCCGGCGCTCCTGTGATTCAAAGATCGATGGTCGGCACGCGAAACGCGCCTTCGAGCGATTTCAACTCCGCGCGATGCAGCACCGCCAGCTTCGCCAGCACTTCCTCGCCGCGCGCTTCGATATGAACCGCACCTGACGGCGATCGTCGGGGTTTGGTTCGCGCCGCACGAGACCGGCGATTTCGCAACGCGTCACCAGTGCCACGACACCGTGACAATGCGATTACAGCCGTTCCGCCAGTTCACCGACCGTTGCCCAGGCGCGGCCCGAATAGTGTTTGATGTGAAGCAGCAGCAGATATTGCAGCGACGTGATGCCTTCGCTTTGCGCGGCCTGTTCGGAAAAACACTCGAAGCGTCGCATCTGATAGCGGAACTCGGACAACTGTTCGAAATCCGGCTTGGTAAGTATGCGTGACGTGCTTATGCGCTTTTTCTTTCGCTTTCCAATGTTTGCCGTTACAGACCCGAGATCAGACTCGACTCGGTGATCATGTCGGCGAGCCGCTCGTCGCGGTCGAGCACCAGCATATAGTGATGGCCGCATTGCGCGAACATCGGTACGAGTTCGGCAATGGGCGTGTGCGCGCGACGGTGCAGACATCGGCCGTCATCAGCGAGGCGACGCGCGGGGCGCGGCCTTTTGCGGGCCGTTGAAGATGCGCTCGATCCAACGAAAGCGCGCGGTCGACGCCAACGCCAGATCCGCCCGCGTGACGATGCCGCGCAGCCGCCGTGCTTCATCGATGACGGGCAGCGCCTTCACGCGATGCCACGAGCAGCAGCGACGCGGCTTGCGCCGTCGTCTCTGGCGAGATCGAAATCACCGCGCGCGACATAATGTCGGCACAGCGAATCTCGGTGAAGCGGCGCGCGTAGGCCTGCGATTGCGTTTCGCGCAGCAACGCTTCGAGATCGTCGGGATCGACGTCGAGCAGTTCGCTGCGGCGGGCGATCACGGCTCTTCGAAATCCGCGCGCAGAAACGACGTGGTCCGGCACTTCCGGCGTCTTCGCCGGCGTCGCATGCCCATGCGGATAACGATGCCCCGTCAGCGCATGAGAAACACGATCGCCGCGCTCAGCAGCGCCGCCGACTGAATCAGCACCGGCGCGAGCACGAAGTCGTAGCCCAAGCACGTGGATCGACGGCCCGTCGAGCACGGCGGGTCAGCGCGACCGCGCCCGATGGCGGATACACGCAGAGCGCAGCGCGAACATGCCGAGAATGGTGACGCCGACCGTCGCCGACACCAGATTGCCGCCGATGATCGACCACGGCTGCGCAAGCGGAATCGCGCGCACGCCGAACAGCAAGCAGCACGGCAGACGCGCCCATCGACGCTATCAGATACGGCAGCGTGGACGCTTCGCCGATCAGCAGATGCGTGACGCCGCCCGTCAGCGCAATGCCGATCAAAGCGCCGAGGCCCCGCGCGCAGGCGCTCGATCCATCGGAGCGAGACGGGCGCGGGCATAAAACCCTGTAACCAGCGGAGCAAAACGGTGCACGACACTTTGATCAAGCGTTCTTGAGGAAGTCGGGTTCGTGTAAAGAGAATACGCGCGGGCTGACCCATCGAGCGGGCGGTGCGCGTCTGTCTCAAAATTATATCGCAATGTGATACAAATTGTCGCAAAAGGCGTCGAAACGCTTGCCGTACAGACGCGCACGACCGTAAGCGCGTGCGGTACGATGAACGCTCGTTTATCTCGAAAAACGCCAAGAGCCGCACCTCGACATCGGCTGGTTTCATCTGCGGGATGGCGCGCGTGGCGCTGTTTGTCCTGATCGCGCTCGGGACTGCGCCGGCTTTCGCGGAACTCGGCGACTAGCCCTCGACACCATCAGCGATGAGCACGAATTCGTCGTTGCCGAAGACGGCTCCGTCACCGAGGACGACGCCACCGTACTGCGCGCGAACACATCGGCGCGCATCGACGAGATTGCGCAGCGTTACGTCTGGTATGACCGCAGCGTGTCGCAGGTGGAGATCGTCGAAGCTTATTCCGTCGATGCAAATGGCGTACGCCATAACGTCTCGCCCGATCAGATCCGCGATATCCAGGAGCCGCGCTCCGCAGGCGCGCCGAGCTTTTCCGACGCGAAGCTGCGCGTGGTGATTCTTCCGGCGGTGGACATCGGCTCGACGGTGCATTTGCGCTTTCGAAAAAGCCAGTCGACGCCGGTCATCGCCGGGCCAATTCAATTACTACGTCGAACCGAACCAGCGGCCCGTGCTGCAACAGCGGCTAGTCCATTAAACCAGATGAATTGCACTGGATTTGTCGAGTTGGATCGAAATACTTCTATTTCAGTGTTTGTCGAGATCTTTGGTGCTGTTGAATATCCCGCGCGTGATGACGTCGCGCTGGACGCGGGCAAACCAGTTCTCGACTTGATTGAACCATGACGAATACGTGGGCGTGGGGGTGTAATGCATCGAGACGTTCGTATGGTTAGCCAGAAAAGTTTGAACGACGTCGGTTTTGTGGCTGCTCACGTTGTCGCAGATCATATGAATCTCCTTTCCG
>LELG01000086.1 GCA_001045575.1 Candidatus Burkholderia pumila | reverse complement strand
CGGCCCCGCGCTGGCCGGCTACGGGGCTGTCACGATGGCCAACGCACTCAAGAAGACCGTGACTGACTTGCCTGCTGAGTTGTGGCGATCATTGACCCGGGATCGTGGCAAGGAGCTATCCGATCATGCCCGCTTCACTGTTGAGTCCGGCGCGAAGGTATTCTTCGCCGACCCGCACAGTCCATGGCAGCGTGGCACGAATGAAAAACACCAATAGCCTTCTACGACAATACTGTCCAAAAGGTACAGACCTGTCCCGGTGGAGCGCTCAAGAGATCCAGGCCCGTTGCCAATGCACTGAATTCCAGGCCCCGGAAAACGCTTGATTGGAAGACAAGGCCTTGAACGAATATCTAAATCTGTTCAACAATCCAATGTTGCGACGACCGGTTGAATCCGCCCTGTTTCCGTCGAGTCTATCCACGCCTGTCGCACGCGTCCGAAACGGATTGTGCAGACGCTCCTTAAGTAAAGGCAGTCGGCCGCGGTCATTGCGCAGATTCGCGATTTAATGGATGAACATGGCCTAACCGTCGACGACCTTTGCGCAAGCACTGACGAGAAGAAACACGCGCCGAAGGCGACGGGGAATCCGTCGTCAAGCGGAAGTGCTCTTCTACTGCGAGGTACCGCGACCCGAAAACTGGAGCGAAGTGGTCAGGACATGGCCGTGCGCCCTCGTGGATTGCTAATGCAAGAAACCGCGACAAGTATTTGATTGATGGCAGTTCGTCGAGTGCACGAGTTGCCGGCAAGAAAAACGCGAAGCCTGGCAACTACATTCGCGGGCCGCAGCTGCTCCGTATTGGGACCCGACGTCGGGAACAACATGGAGCGGCCGCGGTATGGTGCCAAAATGGTTGGCCGGTGCGAAAGACCGCAACAAATTCCTAATTGATGGCGCAGCCAACGCTGCGCGTAATGAAAAAGCCACTGCCGGCAAGACTGCTCCCGCGGTGAAGAAGCCAAGTCAGAAAGCGAGGGCAAAGACTACCGCACGGAGCATCATACTGGCTGCATCCATCAGTAATGCACTCGAGTGGCCCGCTGTTTGATCTCGTCATCTATGGATTCTTCGCCGTCACCATTTCTAAGCTGTTCTTTCCAAATGGCAACGAGACTATCTCGTTGCTGCTTACGCTCGGGACATTTGGCGTCTCGTTCTTTATGCGTCCATCAGGCGCGGTCGTGCTGGGCGTCTATGATGCGGATAAGGCGGGGCGCAAAGCTGCGTTGACGCTTTCCGTCCTGTTGATGATGGTCGGCACGCTGCTCATAGCCGTGATGCCGACGTATGCAACGATTGGAATTCTCGCTCCGCTTGGAATTGTGGTCGCTAGAATGATTCAAGGCTTCTCTGCAGGAGTAGAGTTCGGAAGCGCCACGGTTTTTCTCGCCGAGCACGGGGCTCATCGGCGCAGGTTCTTCGCAAGTTGGCAAGCAGCCAGTCAGGGACTCACGACTCTGCTGGCAGCGCTCGCCGGTACGTCGCTGACCGTCGCTCTCACGCCGATGCAAGTGCTTGCTGGGGATAGCGAATACCCTTCTATAAAGTCTTGTACGTGCAGGTGATCTTTGCGATCATCATCGGCATCGCGCTGGGGCATTTCTATCCCGCGCTCGCCACCGACATGAAGCCACTCGGCGACGCACCTGCTGCGTCCGGGCGTCGGTTTCAACGTCGATCCGACCACGCTCGACCACAAAGCCGTCGATTCCTTTGCCACCAAGACGCACGGCCAAAGCACGGTCGATTTCTTCATGCACATCATCCCGGACACGCTGGTGTTGGCGTTCTCGCAAGGTGAAATCCTGCAGATTCTGTTGATCGCGCTGCTGTTCGGCTAGGTGCTCGCGCATATCGGCGAGTGCGGCAAGGTGGTGACAAATTTCATCGAAAGTCTGTCGAGCATTCTATTCGGCATGGTCGGCATTATCACGAAGCTCGCGCTCATCGGTGCGTTCGGCGCGATGGCGTTCACTATCGGCAAAGATGGCATCGGCTCGCTGCCGATGCTCAAGCTGAGCGGTACGTTCTATCTGATTGATGTCAATCATGATGTTCGTGGTCGTCGTTGTGCTCGGCGCAATCGCACGCATGGTCGGCTTCTCTCGATCCTAAAGTTCGTCGCGTACATCAAGGGAGAGATGCTGATCGTGCTGGGTACGTCGTCGTCGGAAACAGCGCTGCCGCAACTGATGCTCAAGCTCGAAAAGCTCGGCTGCTCGCGTTCGATCGCGGGTCTGATCGTGCCGACGGGTTACTCGTTCAACCTCGACGGCACCAACATCTACATGACAATGGCCGTGCTGTTCATCGCGCAAGCCACGAACACGGACCTGTCGTGGGGCCAGCAGTTGACGCTGCTCGCGATGGCGATGCTCACGTCGAAGGGCGAATCCGGCGTCACGGGCGCGGGCTTCATCACGCTGGCCGCGACGCTCGCCGTCGTGCCGACTATTCCGCTCACGGGCATGGTGCTGATTCTCGGCATCGACCGCTTCATGTCGGAATGCCGCGTGCTGACGAACATCGTCGGTAACGGTGTGGCGACGGTTGTCGTGTTGGCGTGGGAGAAGGAACTGGATCGCGCGAAGCTCAAACAGATTCTCGCGCATGGCGTCGATGTGACGGACCGGAAAGAAGCGGAAACCGTCTAAGCACCGAACGAAGGGAAGCACATGAACGCGGCGAAGCCTCAATCCCCAAGGCTTCGCCGCGTTCGTTTTCAGAGCCTTACACGCAGGGCGCGTATGTCACAATGGCGGCTCCTCACTCGCGGGATTCCGTTCACGTGACGCGCCGCCGCATCCTCGTGGCGTGCTGCGCGCTCACGTGCCATTGTCGCCCGCGGTATCGACGACTTGCGGCGCAACGCCGCCGCCCGCGTCGATCGCACGACGAGCACACTCAAAAGCACGCTCGACCGCTATGAATATCTCCCTTATTTGCTGTCGCGGCATCCGGCGGTGCAGGACGCGCTCGATCGTCCGAATCAGGCAAATGTGGATCGCGTGAACCGGTATATCGAAGACCTGAACGCGCGCGCATGCCACCGTCACGTATCTCATTCGCGCCAACGGTATTTGCGTCGCGGCAAGCAACTGGCACGCGGCGGACAGCTTCATTGGCGTGGACTACAACTTCCGGCCATATTTCGTTGATGCGATGAAAGGCGGCGTCGGCAGCTTCTTTGGCATCGGCATGATTTCGGTCGAGCCAGGGTATTATTACATTACATCTCGCAGCCGGTGTACCGGGATGGCACGAGGATTTCATCGGTGTCGTGGTAGTGAAGCTGAATCTCGAATGGCTGACGGGCGCGGATGCATCGGAACCGCTGATCGTGACGGACGATCATGTCGTCATCTTTCTCTCGTCGGTGCCGGCGTGGAAGTACCACACGGTAAGGCCCTTGCCGTAGAACATCGAAGCATCGGTGTATGAGACGCGCCAGTACGCGCCGTAGCCGATCACGCCTTTGCCGATGAGCATCGTCAAGACGCTCGAAGGCGGCGCGCAGATCGTGCGCGTCGGCGGCGGGCGCGATGCGCCGAGTTATCTTGCGACGCATCGCTCCATCGGCGAGCCGGATTGGCAACTCATTACGATGGCGCCGCTCGATCCCGTTGAAAGCGAATTGCAGAACGCGGTCATCGTGACGGCGCTTATATTCGTGTCGCTATGTCTGCTTGCGTTATACTGGCACATGCGGGCGCGCGTGTGCGCGAGATGCTCCGGCGCAGCCGCGAACTACTCCAGACGGCCTATGCCGAACTGAATCAGCCGCTCGCGGTGCTGCGCAGTTTCTCCGACAACACGCGCGTGCTGATCGATCGCGGCGAGCAGACGGCGGCGCGGGAAAATCTGGAGGCAATTGCATCGCTGACGGAGCGCATGGGGAACATCACGAATCAGCTCAAGCTGTTCGTCACCAAGGCGCGGCCTAAAAACGCGCGCGCTGCGCAATGTCCTGTCGATGCTGCGCTCGCGCATGAAGAACGTCGTGCTCGATCTACCGCCCGAATGGTCCGCCGACGCCGATGCGCTGCCGCTATACGTACGCTGCGAGGACTTACGTCTGGAGCAGGTCTTCATCAATCTGATCGGCAATGCGCTGGATACGATCGCGTCGTGCGACAGGCCGCGCGTGATCGTTGAACTGGATATGCGCGCGAAGACGGTGGATATCATCGTGCGCGACAACGGTCCCGGCATTCCCGCCGATGCGCTGCCGCGTCTCTTCGAGCCGTTTTTCACGACGAAGGAAATGGGCCATGGCCTCGGGCTGGCGATTTCATCGGCGATTGCGCGGGATTATGGCGGCGCGCAACTGTGAAGCTCCCATCTCGCGGACGGACCCGAAGGCGGCCCGCAGGCCGACGCAGATCATTTGCATGGCGCGGAATTCGTGCTGACGCTGCATCGCGCTGTTTTAATGAATGAGGCAAGAAACATGACCACCGGTTTGCAGGTGATCTTCATCGAAGATGAACTCGTGCGGCGCGCGAGCGTGCAAAGCCTGCAACTCGCGGGCTTCGACGTGACGGGCCACGGCAGCGTGGAATCCGCCACGCGCGCCGGATGTGTCCGTGATCCTCGTCATCAGCCACGACGACATTTCGATGGCCGTGCAGGCGATGCGCGACGGCGCTTACGACTTCATCGAGAAGCCGTTTGCATCGGAAAGGCGGATCGAGACGGTGCGGCGCGCTTTGGATCGCCGAAAGCTTATGCTTGAGAATCAGGCCTTGAAGCGCGAACTGGGCGGTGGCGGACAGAACCGGATCATCGGGCGCAGTCCGGCCATCGAACAGGTGGAGCGGCTGATTGCGAACGTCGCGCCGACGGATGCGTCCGTGCTCATTAACGGCGATACCGGCGTGGGCAAGGAACTGATCGCGCGCAGTCTGCACGAGCAGTCGCCGCGCCGCGACAAGCCGTTCATCGCGGTGAATTGCGGCGCGTTGCCAGAGCAGATGTTCGAGTCCGAGATGTTCGGCTACGAAGCGGGCGCGTTTACCGGCGCGCAGAAGCGGCGCGTGGGCAAGCTGGAAGCGGCATCGGGCGGTACGCTGTTTCTGGATGAAATCGAGAAATCGAGAGCATGCCGCTGTCGCTGCAAGTGAAGTTGCTGCGCGTGTTACAGGACGGCTGCTGGAGCGGCTCGGCTCGAATCAGCACGGTGCGTGCGAATCTGCGCGTGATCGTGGCGGCGAAAGGCGACATGAACGAGCACATCGCGAACGGCACGTTCCGCCGCGATCTTTTTTGTATTGCCTGCATGTAGTGACAATCACGCTGCCGCCGCTGAACGAGCGGCGTGAAGACATCGTGCCGCTGTTCGAACATTTTCTTCTCGATGCCGCCGTGCGTTATCAACGTTCCGTGCCGTTGATGACGGATCGCCAGCGCGCCGACCTGATGCAGCGCGACTGGCCCAGCAACGTGCGCGAGTTGCGGAACGCGGCGGATCGCATGGTGCTCGGCATCGTCGATGATCTCGCCGCTTCCCTGCCCGATGCGGCTACGCAATCGCTCAAGGAACGCACGGAGCAATTCGAGCGCGTGATGATCGGGGAAACGCTGGAGCAGTGCGGCGGCGCGGTCGCCGTGGCGGCGGATCGCCTGCAAGTGGGCAAGGCGGCGATTTACGAGAAGATCAAGCGCTACGGGATTGCGGTGAAGGGCGAGTCTTCGTCCTGATGCCCGCCTCATGCTCGCCGATGTGAAAACGCCCGCTTGCGCGGGCGTTTCGTTTGATGCGACGTGTGGGCCTCTCAGGCAGAGCCAAGCGCTTTATCCAGCAGCTTGTCCAGTTCCGCAAACGTCGGCTCGCCGACATAGCGCTTCAGAATCTTGCCGTCTTTATCGACTACGAAAGTCGTCGGCGTCAGTTGCACGTTGCCGAACTGCTTCGCCGCGCTGCCATCGTCCATGGCGACCTTGAATGGCAGGTTGCGCGTCTGCGCGTAGTTGGAGACGTACATTGGCGCGTCGTAGTTCATTGCGACGGCGATGAACTCCAGGCCGCGGCCCTTGTACTTGTTGTACGTGTTGACCATCGCGGGCATTTCCTTCATACAGGTCTCGCAGCTCGTCGCCCAGAAATTGACGAAATAGACCTTGCCCTTCAGATCGCTCGCGGTCGAAATCTTTTGGCCAGAGAGCAGCGTGAACGTCGCGTCCGGCACCTTCTGCTGGCCGCCGAAGGCGAAATAACCCGTCCCGGCTATGACGGCAGCGATCAGCGCCGTCACAATATAGGGCAGCGAGCTTTTTGCGCGGGTGGAAGTGTCTTGCGTAGCTTGGGGCATGAAAGTAACCTCGGATTGCCTGAATCGACGCCGCGGAAGCGTGAACAGAACGTGCTGCGTATTCTAGCGCCGTTTCCGGGATGAAGCCGTGACACTCCGATAAACCCGGCATCGCTCTTAGATAATGATGCTTTTCCCGCTGCGATTCGTCATGACGTTTCGTTTCTTTTCAGCGTTTTCCTCTACGTGCGGTGCTGTGCTCGATTGCCGCCGGTTCCACGCTGCTCGCCTGCACGCCGGCCTACGAATGGCGCGCACCATCCAGAACAACGACGACGGCTACGAAGTCATGCTGCCCGCTAAACCGCATGCCGCCGAGCGTCAGCTCCGCATCGCCAGTCATCCCGTGACCATGCGCATGCAAACCGCCAAGGTCGATGACATCGTTTTCGCGGTCGGCACCGTCGTTCTGCCGAGCGCCGATCCGGCGCTGCAACGCGCGATCTCGATTATCTGGAACACGGCCTCGTGCGCAACGTGAACACGCTCAGGCCGATGTGCGCGCGACGGATATCGAAGTGGCGACGGGCAGCAAAGTGCCCGGAAGCGAGATGACCGTGCAGGGGCAGAGAGCGGCGAGAAACGCGAGTCGCGGACCATCCGCGCGCGGTTCGTCGCTAAGGGCGTGCATGTCTATCAACTGGCGATTGTTTCGGACAAAGCGCCGCCCACGGATCAGGCCGATCAGTCCTTCACATCCTTCAAGCTGTTTTAGAAGGTTTACTTAAACTCAACCAACGTTAATTTAAGAGATCTTTTAAGATTGTCACAAAACTGAAAGTTAATTTGCAAAAATCGAGGCTAATTCTATGATTTGTCTTGCTTTTTACACTATCTACAATGTGGATAACTTTGTGGAGAAGAATGTTCGGTAACGTGCAAATGCCCATTCCATGCGGTTGCCTTCGTTCGAGGTAAATTAAATAGTTCAATAAAATTAATGACCTGCGAAATGACCAGAAAAAAGGGTTTAGTTGGACGAAAAAGAGCGCAGGATCACTTGCGTGTGCATAAGTCAAGTCTTGACAGCCAATTTTTTCACAGAGCATTGCCCGGGCCCGCTTCATTTCGCGCGCCCGGGCAATGCGTCACGGAAGCTCAAGCGATCGAAAGTACCCGCCGATATTGAACCGCCTCTGCGACATGCGCAGCGCTCGGGGCATCGGCTGCGGCGAGGTCGGCGATCGTGCGGATGACTTTGAGTACGCGATAGATAGTGCGGGTGCGCCGACCAGCCGAACCGCTCGCCGGTGGCGCGTAGCAGTGTGTTGCGTTGCCTTCGGCATCGAGTCGGCAGACGTCGTCGGCTTCGCGGCCGTCCAGTTCGCGGTTGGTCTTGCCCTGCCGCCGTAGCTGACGCTCCCGCGCCGCCGAGACACGCGCCCCGACGACGGCGCTTGATTCACCACGCGGGCGCATCGCGCGCGGACATATTCGGCGGGCGTGAGCGCAGGCAGTTCGATCTGAATATCGATGGGGTCTATCAGCGGTCCCGACAGCTTGCGCAGATAGCGCGAGCGACGTCGGGCGAGCATCGGCAGCGGCCGCTCGGATCGCCGCGCTAGCCGCAGAGGGCACGGATTTATCGCCGCGACCAATTGCCGCCGGGAAGTCGGCCTGCTGCGCGGCGCGCGAAATCGTGATGCGGCCCGCTTGGAGCGGTTCGCGCAGCGTTTCGAGAACTTTTCGGTCGAACTCGGGAATTTCGTCGAGAAACAGCACGCCGAGATGAGCCAGCATGATCTCACCGGGCTGCGGCGGATTGCGCCCGCCGACCAATGCCACCGAACTCGACGAATGATGCGGTGCGCGGAACGGCCACTGCCGTTATTGGGAAGGCGTGAAGCCGAGCGAACTGGCTGAAAGGATTGCGGCGGAGGTGAGGGTTTCGTCGTCGGTCATCGGTGGGAGCAGGCCGGGTAAGCGCGAGACGAGCATCGATTTGCCCGCGCGCGGTGGGCTGACCGATGACATCGGCGAGATCGGCGAGCGGTCCGGTGGCCGTCTTCCAACGTGGCTGCCGCCTGCACCGAGATGCGCGCACGGCGAAGGCAAATCCGCTGCGCCGAAACCTTTGATGCCAGGAACCAGCGCCGCTTCGGCAGCGCTTGCCAGCGGCACGAATAATATCTGTGGCATATGCTCAGCGGAAGCGTGAGCGTACTGAAGCGCCGCGCCGCAAACCATGGTGAACGCGCCCGCGCATCGGCCTCAGCGTGCCTGTCAGCGACAACTCGCCAGCAAATTCCCGATGCTCCAGGGAAGACGCAGGAACTTGCCGGCTCGCTGCAAGATTGCCTAATGCAATCGGCAGATCGAACCGTCCGGACTCCTTCGGCAGATCCGCCAGGCGCGGGATTGATGATGATCCGGCTGACGGGAAACTCGAAGCCGCAATTCTGCAAGGCGGCGCGCACGGTTGCGTACCACAACAAGCGACATGATTTCACCTGTTACGGCGCCTGGCTTATCCCTAAGGAAGCCGCGCCTGAGATAACTACGACTTCACGGTTCGCTTACCAAGGTCACTCTTTAAAGCAAGCTCAGTCCTACGACTGCGCTGCCGAACCGGAACCCGAAGTGCCCAGCTTCGCCTCCAGTTGCGCCACGTGCTTTTCCAGTTCTTCGAGGCGCGCACGCGTGCGCACGAGCACTTGCGTCTGCGTATCGAATTCTTCGCGAGTGACGAGATCGAGCTTGGAGAAGCCCTGCGCGAGCATCGCCTTCATGTTCTTTTCGACGTTCTTGGCCGGGGAATTGGCGAAGAATTCGCTCATTTTCTGCTGCAGATCGTTGAACACGTCGTTGGGCTGCTTCATCGTTTTTTCCCTTCTTGCACAAAAAAAGTGCGGTCATTGTTAGGTCAGTGCCCCGAATCATCGAATGGTTTTAATTTGGTGCATGCTGACTCGCGTCCGACACACCCCGAAGCATCGTTCGAGCGCCGCGATTTTAGCGCCGCAACGCCCTAGCGATTTCTGCGCATCCTCCTTTTTGCGCGACTCAACGATCATTCTAGCAACGAACCCGACCTCGCGCCAGCACGCACGCGGCGTTACCCGTTCGGTCAAGTTCGAGCTGCGAGGTTTCCGGAAATCCCGCAAGCCCGCATGAACATCGGCATGGCATACGATTTGCTTTTTACGGGCGCAGACTTTATCTGCACGCTTTCAGCAGCACGCAGAGCAGACGATCGGCATACCACAGCGAGGAATACATGAAGTTCATTACCGCAATCATCAAGCCGTTCAAGCTCGACGAAGCGCGCGAAGTGCTGTCGGCCATCGGCGTCTCGGGCATCACACGGTGACCGAAGTCAAGGGCGTTGGCCGCCAGAAAGGTCACACGGAGCTTTACCGTGGCGCGGAATACGTCGTCGACTTTCTGGCCTAAGATGAAGATCGAAGCAGCCGTTTCGGACGACATCGTCGACCAGGCGATCGAAGCCGTCGAACGCGCTGCACGCACGGGCAAGATCGGCGACGGCAAGATTTTCGTCACCGCCATTGAGCAGGTCATCCGCATCCGTACCGGCGAAATCGGCGCTGACACTCTCTAACCAACCATCGGCAATAGACCAAAACAGAAGCAAGCGACAAGAGGAAGAAATGCGCAAATTTTTGATGTTACTGATGTTAGCGGGCGCGCTGATCGGCGCGAATGTCGGCACCGCTCTCGCCCAGGACGCGTCCGCTCCGTCCGCCGCCTCGGCACCCGCTGCGTCCGACACCTCATCTTCAACGCCAGCAAGTGCACCGGCTTCCGCCAATACGGCGATGGCTTCGTCTGCTGAAGCAGCATCGGATGCCGCACCCGCTGCACTGACCGAACCGACCATGGTCGATTCGTCGAAAATCAGCTCCGGCGACACCGCCTGGATGCTAACTTCGGTCGCACTCGTGCTGTTCATGACCATTCCCGGCCTCGCGCTCTTCTACGCTGGCATGGTCCGCAAGAAGAACATGCTCGCCACGGTCATACAGAGCTTCGCAATCTGCTGTCTGGTAACTATCCTCTGGACCGTCGTCGGCTACAGCATCGCGTTCACGCCGGGCGGCTCGTTCATCGGCGGATTCTCGCGCGTGTTCCTGCACGGCATGGCCTACATCAAGGGCGATAAGGCGACGACGCTCACCGTTAGCCACCTGGCTACGACGATTCCCGAGTCCGTCTACTTCTCGTTCCAGTTGACGTTCGCCATCATCACCCCCGCGCTCATCACCGGCGCATTCGCTGACCGCATGAAATTCTCGGCGATGCTCGTGTTCATGACGCTGTGGTCGCTGATCGTCTACTCGCCGATCGCGCACATGGTCTGGGAACCGACTGGCTGGCTCGCATCGGCGGGCGTGCTCGACTTCGCAGGCGGTACGGTGGTTCACATTAATGCCGGTATCGCGGGCCTGATGTGCTGTCTGGTGCTCGGCAAGCGCGTTGGCTATGGCCGTGAAGTGATGGCTCCGCACAACCTCGTGCTTTCGCTGATCGGCGCATCGATGCTGTGGGTGGGCTGGTTCGGCTTCAACGCAGGTTCGGCGGTCGCGGCTGACGGCCGTGCCGGCTCCGCCATGCTCACGACGCAGATCGCCACCGCTTTCGCCGCCTTCGGCTGGATGTTCGCGGAGTGGATCAACAAGGGCAAGCCTTCGGTGCTCGGCATCATCTCGGGCGCAGTGGCAGGTCTGGTGGCGGTGACGCCGGCATCGGGCTTCGTCGGCGTGACGGGCGCGGTCGCGATCGGCATCGTGGCTGGCGTGGTCTGCTTCTGGTCGGCAACGTGGCTCAAGCACAAGTTCGGCTACGACGATTCGCTCGACGCGTTTGGTGTGCACGGCATGGGCGGGATCATCGGCGCGCTGCTGACGGGCGTGTTCGCGGTCAAGGATATCGGCGGCTTCGATGGCTCCGTGTTCGTGCAGGCGAAGGGCGTCATCATCACGCTGGTCTACAGCGGCGTGGTCAGCTTCGTGTTGCTGAAGGTCATCGACATGGTCATGGGCCTGCGTGTTACCGAAGAACAGGAACGCGAAGGTCTCGACGTCACGCTCCACGGTGAACACGTCGAATGATGGATGCGCCGCGCTTTTACCCAGCAAAGCGCGGCGTCGAAAGTTGCAGCAAGGCGGACCGGGTTTTTCGACGCAACGAAACGGTCCGCTACTCACGTAACGAGTGCAGCGACTTGACCTGCCTCGATGGCGGGTTTTTTCGGTATGCCGCGCATGCGCAACAGCTTGGGGGATACGAGTTTCCTGTCCAACCTGATGGTGGTGAAGGACTAGCGACACGCAAGGGCGTCGTCGTGAGGCGGGGTCTGAAGGAAGCGTGTACCAAAGCCACGACCTGACGAACAGAAACCAGGGCCTACCCGGGCGGACGAGCGAGCCCGGGCCCGGGGTGGTAGAT
>LELG01000085.1 GCA_001045575.1 Candidatus Burkholderia pumila | reverse complement strand
GTCCAAGTGATGGCGCGCCCGGCCAGTACATCGCTCCTCGGCCTGTCAACCGATACACCTGCTTTGCACTTCGTCCCATGCAACACCTCCTCGATCAAAGGTGTTGCAACGACCGGTTGAATCCGCCGTTCGAAGCAGTGATGCTCTGTGACGGGCATTGCTACGACGCTGACGCCTGATACTTCATGCAGCCGCTTTGCAATCTTACCTGTGAGCAAAACATTCGCGCACATCGCAAAAATGCTGCGAAGCCTTGAATGGACTGCCCGAGCTGATTCAAATCGATTTCATGAGATGCAGCGTCGTTTCCTTCGTAGCACACGCTGATGACGGCGAGCGTCTTCGATACTGCGGGTTCCATCAGTTCTTCCATCTTCCTGTTTCCTTCGAATGACCAATGTCGTCATCCTAAGTAATGGAATTATGGAGGAAAATATGGCGGACGGCTAACTTGCGGGGGAGGAAAGTTTGCGGTTGGCGAAATTGAAAAGCGTCACTGAAGCGATGATGCAATCATGCCTTTCAGATTCCCCGCGTCGAATACCACGGTCTTGTCTGTGAAGTAACTCGCGCGCTCAAACTGCTTCTTCGTGACAGATTTCTGACTCTCGGCAATCGCAAGCACGTAGCCGTTGACCTTCTGGACTTTGTATTGCATATAGATCATTTCAGCCTCCAGCAAGCGCGCAAGGCTCGATGCGCCGATAACAATCAATGGTCGCGTGACGTCAACGACGTAATCAGCAACCTAGCCATCAGAAATCGGAAGTTGGACATCCGAGTGAAATGGCACACGCAATTCACCTGCGATCTCTGTGAGGATATTCTTGAGCTGCTCTTAAATTCGCCATCTGGCTGCCGATCCGATTGCGATGTAGCAACAGCGTAAAGCTGCTGCGCAGCCTCAGTGACACGAAAATGTACGGCGCAAGTAATCGGCTGTCACCCCTCCTGGCTCGGATGACCTCGTCGTCGCACAGGCGTGCCGGAGTCAGTTCAACGCATTCTTCCGTCCATCGGCCAACGACTGTTGATTCGACGTCAGCCCCTGCCATGCTTGCGTAAAGACAGGCTTCTTCGTTCTCGTCGACGATATAGCCGCCGTCATCTGGACGAACGCGCACGACAACGGGGTCTCCAAAATCCGGATCTTCGAGCGGCGTAACGATGCGCACCACCCGGACGCACTTCGAACGATGAACAAATCTCCTGCTTGAGTATCGTCGTCAGTTCCATAGCTTGCCTTGAGGATCGATGTCCATCGGCCTATTCGATTCCGACTGCCGTGCAGAAGATTCGCATGAGTTCGATGCGATCGTGCTCCGATCGTGGATCGAAGTCACGAGAAGCTTTGAGATTAAGCTCACGTCCACGTACCAGCAAGTGGTTCGAGTGGTTAAGGCTTGTCTTGCAAGGCATTTTGCAATGCAGGCCTTTGTAATCCGGATGATAGTAGTAAAGTTCGAAAAGCGGAAGAAGGTCACAATTCCTTGCGACGCAAAGCAGATACCCGTAAAAAAGAGCGATCTGTGCGTTGTGGACCATCATGCCAAATAAAGATTGCACGATGATCAGCCGAAACGGCGATCAGGTCAGTCGTCTGGCTTTCTTATCTGCCCATTCTATTGAATGGCTTGGGCAAGCTCTTTCGCACCAGCTTTTTGAAGCGAAGCGTGCCGATAATGCACTTTTGAACGCTCTCGTGTGCGGCGAGATCCTTTGGGTTCACGGTGCAGCTCTCAATACGATTATGACGACCGCACGCACATCCGTACGCAGTTGTCGGGCGTATAGGCTTTCAACGATCAAAAGTCGAAACTGATTTTGATGCTAGCCCCTACTGCCGCCGAGAATTGCTTGGTTTAAAGAATGTTGCAGTAAAAATTACGTGAAAGCAGTTGGTATCCCTCAACACTCCACAATATTCACCGCCAATCCACCGCGCGAAGTCTCTTTATATTTAGTCTTCATATCCGCGCCCGTTTCCCACATTGTCTTGATGACGGAATCGAGCGAAACGTAGTGTGAACCATCGCCGCGCATGGCCATGCGCGCTGCGTTGACCGCTTTAACCGCTCCCATCGCGTTCCGTTCGATGCACGGAATCTGAACCATTCCGCCCACCGGATCGCAGGTCAGCCCGAGATTGTGTTCCATGCCGATTTCCGCCGCATTCTCGACTTGCGCCGGCGTTCCGCCGAGCACGGCAGCCAGTCCGCCCGCAGCCATCGAACAGGCAACGCCGACTTCGCCCTGACAGCCAACTTCAGCACCAGAGATGGAAGCGTTCATCTTGTACAAGATGCCGATCGCCGCCGCCGTCAGCAGAAAGTCGATCACACCCTGCGAGTTCGCCCCCGGCACGAACCGATCGTAGTAATGCAGCACCGCCGGAATGATGCCCGCCGCGCCATTCGTCGGCGCGGTCACGACGCGTCCGCCGATCGCGTTCTCTTCATTCACCGCAATCGCGTAGAGATTGATCCAGTCGATCATCGACAGCGGATCGTGCAGCGTCTGCTCCGGCTTCCCCGCCAGCGCGTGATACAACTGCGGCGCGCGCCGCTTCACCTGAAACGGCCCCGGCAAACATCCTTCCGCCTCGGGATTGCCGATGCTGCACCCCCGCGCGACGCAATCCTGCATCACTTCCCAGATGCGCAGGAGACCGCCGCGAATCTCGTCATCGCTACGCCAGACGCGTTCGTTTTCCCACATCAGTTGCGTAATCGATTTACCCGATTCCGCGCATATCTTCATCAGCTCGTCGCCAGTCTGGAACGGATACGGCAACTGCTCATGCGCCGTCAGCACCGCCGTATTCGCCGCGCCCGCCATCACGACGAATCCGCCGCCGACCGACAGATAAGTCGCCTCGCGCAACACCACGCCGTTTGCATCGAATGCATAGAGCTTCATGCCGTTCGGATGCTCCGGCAAGGCCTGCCGATAGAACGCGATGTTCTCCCTGATCGTGAACGGCAGCTTGCGCGTGCCGAGCAATGCCAGCGTCTTCGACGTGCGCACCGCTTCGAGGCGCGGCACGATGGTCGATGCATCGACGGTATCAGGCGCGTCGCCCATCAGGCCGAGCATGACGCCGCGATCCGTGCCGTGGCCCTTGCCCGTCGCGCCGAGCGATCCGTACAGCTCGCATTTCACCGATGCCGTCGCCTCCAGCAATCCATCGCGTTCGATGCCTTGCGCGAACATGAGCGCGGCGCGCATCGGGCCGACGGTGTGCGAGCTGGACGGGCCAATGCCGATCTTGAAGAGGTCGAATACGCTGACTGCCATGACATCACCTGCTGAAAAGGGTTAGCGCGCCGGCAGCGGCAGACATACCGCGAGCCAGGCCGGTGGCGCGGGCGCAAGCCGCAGCGCCACCGGCGCGTAGCGGCCGTCGAGACGCGCCGCCAGATGAAAGAGTTCCGCCGCGTTCTTCGGGTCCCATTGGCCCGAAAAACCCGGCAATCCGGCTTCGCGGCGCTTGGCATCGAAAGGCACGGACGAGTGCACGAATTCATTGTGCGTTTGGGTGCCGAGCGCGTACGGCGTGAGCCAGTTGAGCGCCACAGCCAGCGTCGCGCCCGACGGCGCGCGTTCCGGCAGCCAGTTGCGGTTGTGCCGCCGCGCCGCCAGCGCCGCTGTCACCAGTGGCTGAAGGTCATAGGTGACGTAGCGCAGGGCATCGCGTTCGGCGAAATCGACGGTCGAGCCGTCCGGCGCGATGTTGTCGCCAATGTGCTCAACGAACAGACGCTGCGCCGCGTTGATCATCTTGCGATCGTCGATGGTGAACGCGCCCATCGCCACTAGCTTCACGCGATGGCTCTGCCAGTTGTTCCGGTACGTGCCGGTCAGCGGCCGCGGCTGCTTGTCGATATCGGCGATGTAACCATCCACCATCTTCGTGATGAACGCGTTCGCCGCGTTGCGCGTCTTCACCGGCAGCGCGCTCGCGGTCATGTCGTACGCGAGAATCAGCGATTCGAAGTTGATTTCATCGATCGGATTGAAGCTCGGCTGATACGTTGTCGTCCACGCGAACAGGAAGCGGCCCACGAGCCGCAGATAGCGCTCGTCGCCGGTAGCACGCCAGGCGAGTGCGGCATCGCGCATCAAACTGAGGTCTTTTTCAGCGTCGATGCTTTCGTCGCGAATGCCTTCGTGCGGCAGCGTGCCTTCCGTATGCAGGTGTGCGCGCGCTTTCGGCTGATCGTTCACGTGCGACTGCACCATTTTCACCAGCGCTTTCACGCCGGGATCAGCGTTGGTGCGCTCACTGGTCTGCATCGCGGGCGCGGCGCAGAGATTCATGACGGCGTGGGCGCTCAGAGAGCACATGCACAACAACGCCATCGCTGTGAATCGGCTCGTTCGTTTCATCTCTCGCACCTTCCGCGCCATACGAACTCCTTGATTGGCTTTGGTCCGGGGTGAGATGTTAGCCGTTTCGGCGCGCGCCGCGCGATACCGCCCGACAATGCCTTACGTTGCCGGGCGGTTGTACTGCTACTCTGCGTACTCCGAGATGGGCACGCACGAGCACATCAAGTTCCGATCGCCATACGCGTTGTCCGCGCGTCCGACCGGCGACCAGTACTTACGCGTGACCATCGATTTCAGCGGATACGCCGCCGATTCACGCGTGTACTTATGCTCCCAGCTATCCGACGTGACAACCGCCGCCGTGTGCGGCGCGTGCTTCAGCACATTGTCTTCGCGGTCGGCGCGGCCTTCTTCCACCGCGCGAATTTCTTCGCGGATGGCGATCATCGCGTCGATGAAGCGGTCCAGTTCTTCCTTCGACTCCGATTCCGTCGGTTCGACCATCAGCGTGCCCGGCACCGGGAAGCTCATCGTCGGCGCGTGGAAGCCGTAGTCGATCAGGCGCTTGGCCACGTCTTCCACCGAAATGCCGCTCGATTCCTTGATGGGCCGGACATCGAGAATGCATTCGTGCGCGACCAGTCCGCCCGCGCCGCTATACAGCACCGGATAGTGCGGCGCGAGACGCTTGGCCACATAGTTCGCCGCGAGGATCGCGTTTTCGGTAGCGGCGGTGAGACCTTGCGCGCCCATCATGGCGATGTACATCCACGAAATCGGCAAGATCGCGGCGGAGCCGTACGGCGCCGACGACACCGCGCCAATACCCGCGTCATCGCGCGTATAACCCGTCGATGTCTGATTCGGCAGGAACTTCGCCAGATGCGCGCCGACCGCGACCGGACCCACGCCCGGGCCGCCGCCGCCGTGCGGAATGCAGAACGTCTTGTGCAGATTGAGGTGCGAGGCATCACCGCCGAGCTGGCCCGGCGCGCAGAGGCCGACCATCGCGTTCATGTTCGCGCCATCGACATACACTTGCCCGCCATGCTGATGCACGATGTCGCAAATCTCGCTCACGTTGACTTCGAACACGCCATGCGTCGACGGATACGTAATCGTAATCGCCGCGAGATTCTGCGAGTGCTTTTCGGCCTTCGCTCTTAGGTCGTCAATATCGACATTGCCGTTCTGATCGCACGCGACGACGACGACCTGCATGCCCGCCATCTGCGCCGATGCCGGATTCGTGCCGTGCGCGGACGCCGGAATCAGGCACACGTTCCGATGCCCTTCGCCACGCGACTCGTGATACGCGTGAATGATGAGCAGGCCCGCATATTCACCCTGCGATCCGGCGTTCGGCTGCAATGAAACCGCCGCGTAACCCGTGCAAGCCACAAGCATCTGTTCGAGCTGATCGATCATCGTCCGATAACCGACCGTTTGTTCCGCCGGCGCGAACGGGTGAATCTGCGCAAACTCGGGCCACGTCACCGGCAGCATTTCCGAGGTCGCGTTGAGCTTCATCGTGCAGGAGCCAAGCGGGATCATCGTGCGGTCGAGCGCGAGGTCTTTGTCCGCGAGACGGCGCAGATAGCGCAGCATTTCGGTTTCGGAGTGGGGAAGGTTGAAGACCGGATGCGTGAGGTATTCGCTTTCGCGCTTCAGCGTTTGTGGAATCGAATCGCTTGATGCGGCGTCGAGCGCGTCGATGTCGAACGTTTCGGTCTTGCCTGCGACTTCCGCGAACAGTGCGAAGAGTTTGAGCAAGTCGTCACGCGTGGTGGTTTCATCGAGCGATACGCCGACTTGTGTCGCGCTCACATGGCGCAGATTGATATGCGCCGCGTATGCCGCCTGATGCAGCGCATTCGTGTTCGCGCCGCTTTCGATGGTGACGGTATCGAAGAACGATTCATTGCTCAGCGTGTAGCCGAGTTTGCGAAGGCCAGCAGCCAACACCGAAGCCACGCGATTCACACGCAGCGCAATCTTTTTCAACCCATGCGGCCCGTGATAAACCGCGTACATGCTCGCCATGATCGCCAGCAGCGCCTGCGCTGTGCAGATGTTCGACGTCGCTTTCTCGCGGCGAATGTGTTGCTCGCGCGTTTGCAGCGCGAGACGCAACGCGTCGCTGCCTTGCGCATCGACGGTCACGCCGACGAGACGGCCCGGCATCTGGCGCTTGAATTCATCGCGCACGGCCATGTACGCCGCATGCGGACCGCCAAACGCGACCGGCACGCCGAAACGCTGCGTATTGCCGATGGCCACGTCCGCGCCCCATTCGCCCGGCGGCATGATGAGCGTCAGCGCCAACAGATCCGCCGCCGCGACCACATGGCCGCCCGCTGCGTGGATTGCTTCGGCCAATGCGCGATAATCGCGCACATCGCCGTTCGCGCCGGGATATTGCAGCAGCACGCCGAACGCGTTTGCGTCTGCCGCATTGGTAGCCGGCCCGACTTTCACTTCGATGCCTGCCGACTTCGCACGAGTCTTCACCACTTTGATGGTCTGCAGCAGCACATCGTCAGCGACATAGAACACGTTCGACTTCGGCTTGCCCACGCGTTGCAGCAGCGTCATGGCCTCAGCCGCGGCGGTGGCTTCGTCGAGCAGCGATGCGTTCGCCATCGCCAGACCCGTCAGATCCATCACCATTTGCTGGAAGTTGAGCAGCGCTTCCAGACGCCCTTGCGAAATTTCCGGCTGATACGGCGTGTAAGCCGTGTACCACGCCGGATTTTCCAGCACGTTGCGCAGGATCACCGTCGGCGTATGCGTGCCGTAGTAACCCTGGCCGATATAAGTCCGGAACACCAGATTCTCGTTTGCCAGCTTGCGCAACGACGCGAGCGCTTCCGCTTCGCTCTTCGGCTGCGTGAACGCACCGAGCGGCAGCGTTTCCTTGCGGCGGATCGATTCAGGAATTACCGCGTCGATGAAGGCCGCGCGCGCCGTGAAACCGAGCGCGTCGAGCATGGCGCGCTGGTCGGCATCGTCGGGGCCGATGTGCCGTTCAGCGAATGCATCGTGGCATTCGAGCGCGGCGAGTGACAAAGAGGTGCGGTTCATCAGGCAATCCGGGTGTTCGAGCTTCATGTGAATTCCTGCTGAAGACGAAGGCGCGACAGCCTTCGTCCGTATGAAAAATTATTTGCCGATCGACTTGCCGTAGCCTTCGGCGTCGAGCAGCTTGTCCAAACCGTCGTTCGACGACGGCTTGACCTTGAACAGCCAGCTTTCGTACGGCGCGCCTTTCACCGAATCCGGCGCGGACGTCAGCGCGTCGTTCGCGGCGACGATTTCGCCCGACACCGGCGAGTAGATATCGGACGCCGCTTTCACGGATTCGATGACCGCGACTGCATCGCCCGCCGCGACGGCTTTGCCCGCCGCCGGCAGCTCAACGAATACGATATCGCCGAGCGCTTCCTGCGCGTGATCGGTGATGCCGACGGTCAGCATGCCATCGGCTTCGGTGCGAACCCATTCGTGCGATTCAGTGTATTTCAGATCGGCCGGGATGCTCATTGGATGCTCCTTGGGTATTTCTTGATGAGGTTCTTGATCGGAGGAAACGGGCGCGACAACTTAGCTAAGCTCGACCAAAACCTTGCCATTGCGCACGAACGGCAGTTTTACCACGCGCGCGGGAAGCTGTTTGTCGCGGATGACGACCTGCACGGAGTCGCCTGCCTGCACGCCCGTCGGCACGCGCGCGAACGCGATGGATTCCTGCATCGACGGAGAAAACGTGCCGCTGGTGATTTCGCCATCGCCGTGAACGGTCACGACTTTCTGATGCGAGCGCAGCATGCCGCCCGCCTTGCCGTTTTCCTTGATGAGCACGAGTCCGACGAAATTCGCCGTCGAGCCGTTCGCCTCCAGCGCGGCACGTCCGACGAACGCGCGATCCATCTTCAGATCGACGGTCCACGCGAGGCCGGCTTCGAGCGGCGACACGGTTTCGTCCATGTCCTGACCGTAGAGATTCATGCCGGCTTCGAGACGCAGCGTGTCGCGCGCGCCGAGTCCGGCGGGCTTAACGCCCACTGCGGCAAGCGCATTCCAGAACGCTTCCACATACGTTGCCGGAACGACGATTTCGAAACCGTCCTCGCCCGTGTAGCCGGTACGCGCGAGCATGATTTCGCCATATTGCGTCTCTTCGAAAACCACCGCGTTAAAAGACTTGATGGCTTCGGTCTGCGCACGCGTGTCCGGCAGCACTTGCCAGACCTTTTCGCGCGAATTCGGCCCTTGCACCGCGACGATGCCGAGATCGCTGCGCGGCGTGATCGACAGATTGAACTCGCCTTCGGCATTCAACTGCCCGAACCACGCGATATCCTTGTCCGCCGTGCTCGCGTTTACGACCACGCGGAAACGCGTCTCGGAGAAGTAATAGACGATGAGATCGTCGATGACGCCGCCATCGCTCTTGAGCAGGCAAGAATAGAGCGCCTTGCCGGGCGTCGTCAGCTTGTCGACGTTATTGGCGATGGCGCGCTGGAAGAACGGGCGCACGGCCTCGCCTTCGAAATCGACGACGCACATGTGCGAGACGTCGAACATGCCGGCGTTCGTACGCACCGCACGATGTTCGTCGATCTGCGAACCGTAGTTGACGGGCATGTCCCAGCCGCCGAAATCGACCATGCGCGCGCCGAGCGCGAGGTGAGCGGCGTGAAGGGGCGTGTGTCGAAGTTCTGTCATCGGGGCCTCGGTTCGCAAAACAAAAAAGACCACGCAGCGTGCTCTTCGCCTGCGAAATATGCGTTCGCGCGTGCTGCCTGTTCATCATGGCAGCACGCAATGCGCATACCGCGTAGCAGTGCGATGCGTGACCCCTCTGTCCTCGGTACCTGAGAGATTGCGCGAGCCTCAGTCTGGCTAATGACTCATCGCGCGCGCCTTCAGTGGGCTGCTGGTTTTATCGTTCGATGAAACCGCGGCCGCTCTCCAGAGTGCAAGGAAATATTCCTAGACGCGGTCGGTCCGACGCGGTCGGTCCTTTTGCCTGAGAGTTTGCAGGTATGCCCCTTCGGCGGCGCGGCCCGGCTTACATGAGCTGTCATGAAGCGGCCACGCGCTCTCCTGACGCGTGATGCCGAATGTACGCGACGGTCGGCGCAATGTCAATTTCGCCAGAATTGCCTGTGCGCCGTCAAAGGCTCAGAACGAATTCATATTCGAGCGAGACCGTCGCCGTCAGGAAAGGCGACATCGCGCGAGAAGAATGTGCCGACCAGCACGCCCATTCCTTACGTCGACAAAAACTGGCCGCAACGCCCGCCGGACGGCACGACATTCGGCACCGGCTCGTAGACTTCGAGCAGCCGGTTCGCCTGCAATGCCTCGGCGATGGCGAAAAAGACTGATCTGATTGCCGATATACAGCGAAGCCGACGCGATCGCATTGCAAACATCGCACGTGTCACGAGTGGAAACGTGGTTGACGGGCAGATCGGGGAAGCGCGCGTGGAACTCAGCGAACTCGCGCGGAAGCCAGACGAAACCGATCCGCAAGCCAAGCTGTGCGAGCAGGCCGTAATTGATTGCCTGATTCAGATAGCGCGTCGAGCGTCCGATGTCGTATTGATCGGACGCGCTTGCCGGCTCGATCCAGCGGCATGGCGGATCGGCGAGGACGGCAAAGAACTTGTAGAAATAGTCCTTGATGTTGCCGGCGATCAGATTGATGACACTTCCGCGCGGGGCATCGCAATCGAGCGCCACGCGCGGAATCCCGGTCGCCAGCACGTAATGAACGGCATCGATATAAGACTGTTCGCGCAGCAAGGGCGCGATGAAATCGAACACCGCCTGACTGACCATCAGTTCGTCGCCGATATGGTTGAGACCCGGCGTGTGGTTTGCGATGCTATCGTTTGGGACATAGCGTGAAGCGCTTTTGACCGAAGCGGCGGGCAAGCAACTGCATGGCCGGCAGCGCGTAAATGATGTCGCCGAGCTGGCCGGAATCCTTGAAGTTGACGGACATGGTCGGACGCTACATTGGAGATTGGATGAGGCGGGCGCGCTTTGTATTATACCGCCTTTTCTTCAGTCTATGACGCCATGAGTGAATCGAACAATCTGCTGCGCGCCGTCATACAAAGCCATCATCATTGCAGGCCTTGAAACGGGAAATGTTCCCCTCTGTCTGCTCGCGCAGCCCGTTCGATTTCGAAAAGTCCGGACTGCACGAAGGTCAAACCGCTTCGACATGTGATTTGAAAGCGTCCGCCTTGGTTCGGTCTGACTCTGCTGGGCCAGTTCAATGATCGTCATCGTACACCGCATCCGGCGAAATCGGGAACGGCTTGCCATCCTGAATGGATACTGCCAGCGCGCGATAGAATTCGATATACGCGCCATCTTTCGTGGCAAATTCGTGGCTAGATCGTGATCGCCATCGACTTCGCGCAGCAGACCCGGCGGGGTTCTTGCCGAACTCCGGATTGCCCAGCCGCATGCGCATGATCGCGATGCGCCTTCACGAATGCCGCCACCATCTGCGGCGCGCCGAACAGCGTTAACGCCTGATCGATCAGATGCGGCCCGAGATCGAACAGTAGGCCGCGCGCCGCTTCCTCGCGCCAGCGCTGCGGCATCTTTGGCCGGAAGCGGTCGAAATGCGATTCGAAATGTGGACGAGCCCGAACCACCCACTTTCGATCAGCGCGAGCACGGTCATAAAGTCGCCGTCTCATCGGCGATTGTGGAACGGCGCGAACAGCAGCTTTTCGTTCTGCGCGAGATCGAAGTGCGTGTCGTTGGGCGTTGCGATAACAACGGCATCGAGTTCATCGATTGCGAGCAGCACGTCGAAATCCGCGACGATCTGCGCCTTCGGATAATCGGCTTGCGCGCGCTCGCCCTGGCTCGTGCCGATGGCCGTCACTTCTGCGCGGCCGCAATGTTCGATGACGGGTGCGTGAAACATCGCGCCGGCGAGGCCGTAGCCCATTACGCTGACCTTGAGTGCTGTGCTCATGTGCGCATCGTCCTCTAATGGAAATCGGTTGCTCATTTTGGTACGAGCAAGGGACAAAACCACCGATGCGTCATCGTGTTAAGGAAATTTCTTTGTAACTACTGCGCGTAATGTCGCTTAGGAATGCTCTGATATTAGCTACGACCTAGAAGCATCGCAATGACGCAACTTTATCTCGGCTTGAACCTGTCAACCAAGCGCACGCGCAAGCGGGATTTTGGGGAGCAGATGAGACAAGTGGCGCCGTGGTCGCGGTTGATTGAGCTGATCGAGCCGCATTATCCAAAGGGGGGAAGACCGGGCAGCCGCTATTTCCGGTTGCGACGATGTTGCACATTCACTTCATTCAGCAGTGGTTCGGTCTATCGGATCCAGCCATGGAAGAAGCCCTGTACGATATGCCTCTGCTCTGTATTGCGAGTTCGCGGGTCTCGACGG
>LELG01000084.1 GCA_001045575.1 Candidatus Burkholderia pumila | reverse complement strand
CTTATTGTCGACGCCCTTCGCGCACGCCAGCACAATCCGCGCTCGCAACGCCAACGCCTGCGCTGTCTTGCGACGCATTGTCAATGCCTTGAGTTGTTCGCGCTCCGAGTCACTCAACACGAGTTCCGCCTTGGGTCTTCCGCTCTTCGCCACCTCTTTGAGTACGTGCCCGTCCATCGCACAGTAAGCAGCTAATCATTCAGTTAATTTTTAACTCACAACACTAGCGCCGCTTTGAATAGAGCTTGCGAGCGCCTCGATACGGTCAATGGATTCATTGCAGGCAGTGCCATTTGCCTGGCCAGACGTATCGTTGACGGCGGCTGTGGTTCCGACGGTGCTCCGAGCGCCGCCGTTGCATGCCGAGGTGGCGATTGCCGCTAACGAGATAACAGCCATCAATATTGGTCAATATTGATAGTATAAGTAATATGGCGAGCGTGCTGTCGCTCGGACTTGGCAGCTATGTTCCGCTCGATGGCACGCTGCGCCTCGACAACTACTAAACGAACGTGAAGTATGCGCTGACATCCGCATGGTGCGTATCGGCGGCATATACCTTTACCGATGGCGCTTACGGCAATACGATATCCGTAGCGTATGCGTCATGGAACACGGTGATGCTGCAAACCGACTACGGTCTCTCGAAGCGCACCGACGTCTATCTTGAAGGCGTCTATCAGCACGTGCGCGGCACGATCGGGCAGGCGATGATCAACACGCAGTCACCGGCATCTAATGGATCGCAGACGTCGGTGACCTTGGGCTTACGGCACACGTTCTGAGACTTACGGCCGCGCCGCCACCTCGTCGAGATGCAGCAGCAGATCGGCGGGGTCTTCGTACACGCGCAACGAGCCCGAACGTTCGAGCTCGTCGCTGCCGTAGCCGCCCGACAGCAACCCCACGCCCAGCGACCGGCAACGCCGCGCCGCCAGCATGTCCCAGATGCTGTCGCCGACGACGACCATATTTTCGATCGGCACATTCAGCTTCGCCGCCGCCGCGAGAAAGAGATCGGGGTCGGGCTTCGCGTACTTCACCATATCGCGCGTAATGACGATCTGCTTCGACGGATCTACGCCCAGCGCTTCCAGATTCAGCGCCGCCGTCTCCATGCGCCCGCTCGTTGCGATGGCCCATTGCGTGCCCGCATCCGTCAGCGCCTTGAGCAACTCACGTGCGCCGGGCAGCGGGCACACTTGCGCGCGCAGGTCCAGATACGCTTCGGCATGCTTCTTACGCAACCGCTCGACGCGATCCGCGCTGATTTCGCCATGCGTCTCATGCAAAAGCTGATTGGTGAACAAGCCGCCGCTCATGCCGATCTTGCGATGAATGCGCCACACGGACAGCGGAATGCCTTCCGCATCGAGCGCAGCCTTCCATGCCAGCACATTCTGATACACGCTGTCGACGAGCGTGCCGTCGAGGTCGAACAGGAATGATGTCGCAATACGCATGGTCTGGCTCCTCTGATATTCAACCATCCATGATACAGACACAAAGCGACGATCCCGCGTCGTTGATGCGATAATCAATATTCGCGCCGCATGCATTGCGAGCGCGCATTCCCCGCATAAAATTCGAGATTTTTGCATCAGAAACGCATGATAGAGCCTAACGTGAGCCGCATCGACAATACCTCCCGCGATCAGGAGGCCGACGTGGTCGACTCCACGCAAGACACGACCCGTATCGACGACACGCGCATCGGCGCGGTGCGTCCGCTGATTTCGCCCGCGCTGCTGCTCGACGAACTGCCGGGCACGCAAGACGTGCAGACGTTGGTCGAAAACAGCCGCGCGGCCATCGCCAATATTCTGCACGGGCGTGACGACCGCCTCGTCGTGGTGGTCGGCCCGTGTTCCATTCACGACCACGATCAGGCGATGGAGTACGCGCATCATATCAAGACCGTCGCGGACCGTTTGCGCGACGACCTGTTCATCGTCATGCGCGTGTATTTCGAAAAGCCGCGCACCACGGTCGGCTGGAAAGGCTATATCAACGACCCGCGTCTGGACGGCAGCTTCCGAATCAACGAAGGCCTGCGCCGCGCGCGTGAACTTCTGCTCGATATCAGCGGCCTCGGCCTGCCGACCGGCACCGAGTTTCTCGATCTGCTGAGCCCGCAATACATCGCGGATCTGATCGCGTGGGGCGCAATCGGCGCGCGGACGACGGAGAGCCAGAGCCATCGTCAACTGGCTTCGGGACTGAGTTGCCCGATCGGCTTCAAGAACGGCACGGACGGCGGCGTGCAGGTCGCGGCGGACGCCATCGTCGCGGCGCGTGCGAGCCATGTGTTCATGGGCATAACCAAGATGGGCATGGTCGCGATCTTCGAAACGCGCGGCAACGACGACTGCCACGTCATTCTGCGCGGCGGCAAAAAAGCCCCGAATTACGATGCCGCGAGCGTAGCCGCAAGCTGCGCCGCACTGGCTGCGCTGGGTCAGCGCGAACAGGTGATGATCGACTGCTCGCACGCGAACTCGCACAAGTCGCATACACGCCAGATCGATGTGGCGCAGGACATCGCGCATCAACTGGAAGCGGGCGAGCATCGCATCACGGGTGTGATGATCGAGAGCCATCTGGAAGAAGGGTGTCAGGACCTGAAGCCAGGCATGCCGCTCAAGCGCGGCGTATCCATTACCGATGCCTGCCTCGGCCGGACGCAGACCGAGCCGGTTCTCGAACTGCTGGCGAAAGCCGTACGCCAGCGCCGCGCGAAGTAAGGCATGCCATAAGGACGCACTCGTGAGGTGCAAACGTTTCACGAAAGATTCATTCAAGTCGATGGCGAACGGGGCCGTTAAACAGACGACAGCCCGCTCCAATCGATAGGCCCCATGTCCGCAGTCTCGCCATCGAATTACCTCCACGCAGTATCGAACAGATCATCGCAGCCGATACGCTGACGGCTGTGTTCCAGTCTATCGTTCGATTCGCGGATGGCGAGATCATCGGCTATGAAGGGCTGATTTGCGGACCGGCGAGCAGCGCGCAGGAATCGCCCACCGCATTGTTTGCGCAGGCCGCGCCCGAACACATTCTGCTCGAACAGGCGGCGGCGCGTGTCTGCATCGCGGCGTTTGCGACGCTCGGCATCACCGGATTTCTGTTCATCAACTTCAGCGCCGCAGCCATTGAGATGGGTTTGAGCGCGCATCAAACGCCCGCCGACCTGGCGCGCGAGATCGGCTTCGAATGCGCGGCGTCTGGTGGTCGAACTGACCGAGCAAAGCGTGATCGCCGATGCCGAGCGTTTCAGCGCCAGCGTGTGCGCGCTGCGCGCATCCGGCGTGCAATTCGCACTCGATGACTACGCGGCAGCGCGAATGCATCGATGAATTTGTGGGTGTGGCTCGCGTTGCATTACGTGAAGATCGACCGCTTCTTCGTGTCGGATATCGCTCGTGATCCGCTCAAGTTCGAAGCCGTGAAGGCGATGGTATCGTTCGCCAATGCGAGCGGCGCGTGGCTGATTGCGGAGGGCATCGAAACGGAAGCGGATCTTGAAATCGTGCGCGATCTGGGGATTGTGTGCGCGCAGGGCTACTTGCTGGGCAGGCCTGCCGCGCGCTTGTTGGATGCGGTGGGGGCGTTGCGTTCCGGACAAATCGCGGTTTATCCTGCGGTATACGCGCACCGGCACCATCGATGAGATGAACACGGTCATGCTCGTGGAAGCACCGACACTCACCGGCGCGCAACGACGACGTCGTACGCCTGTTTAATCAGAATCCGTCGCTGCACGCCGTCGCCATTCTCGACGATGCGCGTCCCGTTGCGCTCATCAACCAGCGCTCGTTCATGGACCAGTATGCGCTGCCGTATCACCGCGAGGTTTTCGGCAAGCGTCCGTGCATCCAGTTCGCCAATACCACGCCGCTGATCGTCGAACGCGACTCGACGCTCGAACAGATCGCGGGCTTGTTCACGCACGACGATCATCACCTTTCGGATGGTTTTATCGTTACCAAAACGGGCGTTATATAGGACTTGCGACCGGCGCGAGCATGGTGCGCGCCGTGACTGAAGTGCGCGTCGAAGCGGCACGCTATGCGAACCCGCTGACGTTTTTGCCAGGCAATGTGCCGCTGAATTCGCATATCGACTGCCTGATTGAGAATGGTTCGGAATTCGTATCATTTTACTTCGATCTCGATCACTTTAAGCCCTTCAATGACCGCTATGACTACTGGCAGGGCGATGAAATGCTGAAGGCGGTGAGCACGCTCAAATCCGTATGCGGGCCGACGCGCGACTTTCTGGGCCATATCGGCGGCGATGATTTTCTGCTGCTGTTCCAGAGCGATGACTGGCGCGCCCGCGCGGTGCGCGCCATCGATACGTTCAATGAAATTGTCAAGCGCTTCTATTCGCCGGAAGAACGGCTGGCGGGCGGTATTCCCGGTCAGGACCGGCTGGCGAGGCCGACGTTCTTCGGCTTCGTGCGATTGTCGGCGGCGGCGGTGGCGAAGCGGCCGGCGAAAGAGGCGAGCGGGCTTGACGTGATGGATCTCGACGACATCAAATCGGTCTGATCAGCGCGTCATCGTCAGCGATGTCAACAGCTTCAACAAACTCTCCACGTTCACTGGCTTGACGAAGTGATAATCGAAGCCCGCCGACTGCGTGCGCAGTCAGTCTTTGGCCTGTCCATATCCGGTCATCGCAATCAGCAGAGGTGCGCATTCGCCCTTGCGCCTCAACCGGTGCGCAAGCTCATAACCATCGATATCCGGCAGACCGATATCGAGTAACAAGACATCCGGTGAAAAGCCTTGCGTGATCTAAAATGATTCGGATGACGAATAGATGACCTGCGCCACATGCCCTTCTGATTCGCATAGCATAGCGAGGGAATCGGCGGCGTCGCGGTTGTCATAGACGACGAGAATGCGCAGCGCCTGGTGCTTCTCGTGCGCGGGCGCATCCGTATCCGACAAGGCCAGCGCCGAATACCGCTCATGATGATGCAGGCGCGGCAAGCGCACGGTGACAGTCATGCCGAGACCCGGTCCCGGACTCTGAACGGTGATGGTTCCCTTATGCATTTCGATGAGCTTCTTCACGAGCGACAAGCCGATAACCAGTCCGCCATTCGAGCGGTCCAGCGTGCTCTCGCTCTGCGAAAAAAGTTCGAACACCTTCGGAAGCAAATCCGCGGAAATTCCCGTTCCCGTATCCGCAATGACAATGGCAACATGCTCGTCGTTCGCATTCGTGCTCACGGTGATGCGTCCCATCTCGGGCGTGTATTTGCTCGCGTTATTGAGTACGTTGACGAGAATCTGCGAGAGACGCGTCACGTCGCCACAGACCCATGCCGTAGTATCCGTCACATCGACGGCGATATGCTGCGCGCGCGATTCCATCATGCCTGCAATGGCTTCGACCGCGTGATACACCGCTGTGCCTACGAGAATCGGTTCGAGTTGCAACGCAATGCGTCCCTGCGTGATGCGCGACACCTCCAGCAAGTCATCGACGATGCGCGTCATGTGTTCCACTTGCCGGCTCATCAGACTGACGAGTTCACGCCTATGCGTGTGCATGTCGTCATCTTTCTGCAATAGAGCGATGACGATGCGCAGAGGCGCAAGCGGATTACGCAACTCGTGCGCGAGCATCGCAAGAAACTCGTCCTTGCGACGGCCGGCTTCGCGCAGCATGAGTTCCATTAACTTGCGGTCGGTGATATCGATCAGGCAGCCGATGATGCGCAACGGCTCGCCGTTCGCGTCGCGTTGCAGAAGCGCGCTGCCCTGCATCCACTGCTCGCGGTGCGGATTGTTCTGCACGCGAAATTCGAACAGGCCGCTCGGCTCTTCGCCCGCCGCGAGATGGCGCAGATAGCGGTCGAGCGTGGCGCTGTCGTCGGGATGCACGCGGGCGAGGGCGGCATCGTAGGTCAATGTTTCGGAGACTTGGGGTTCGCCATCCGTTTCGAACAGCAGCGTGCGGCTTTTCAGTTCGATCGACAAAATATGAATCTTCGCGGCCTGCATGGCGACGGTAAGACGCAGACTGCGCGCTTCGATAGCGGCCTGCGCCTCGTATTGCGGCGTGACGTCCGTCGTCGTGCCGAACCACTCCCACTCCTGTAGCTGGCCCTGTTCGTCGTAGAGCGGCGCGGCGTGCGCCTGCACGATGCGATAGTCCTGATCGCGCTGCCGCATGCGAAACGTCAGCGTGATGCCGACGCCTTCCCTGATCGCATCGAGCCATGCGGCATAAATGCGCTCGCGGTCATCGGGATAAGTGAATTCGAGCCAGCCCCAGCCCGAAAGCTTTTCGCGCGGCGTGCCCGTGAAGCGCTCCCACTCGCTGTTCGATGGACGAATCTTGCCATTTGCATCCGCAGACCAGACGAGCGCGCTCGTCGATTCCACCAGTGCACGATAACGCCGCTCGGAGAGACTCAGCCGCTCTTCGTCCGCACGCTGCATGCTGATGTCGAACGTCACGCCATAGACGCGCATGAGCACGCCTTGCCGGGGTCGTATTCTTGATGGCCGCGCATGGGCCGCCAGCGGCGCGGACCCCCTTGGTCGCCGTCGAGCAGCAGGAAGTCGAATTCGAACGGACCGCCTTCGCGCAACGCCTCAGTGAGCTTGCGCTGAAACGTTTCACGATATTCAGGCGCAACGCGGTCCCACAACTCAGACAGCATGACCGTTTCCCGTGCCCGGCGAAAACGAATAAAGCGCCGCAAACTGCGCTGTCATGCGCATGACTCACGTCTTCATGTCCCATTCCCTCGCCCATGCGCGCGACCGCGAAGGCTGCCTTCAGACGACGCTCGCCCGCCTCGTACAACATGGCCCACGCATGACGGCATTCGTGAATGTCGATGGCGACGCCCACCGTATCGCTGACCTGTCCTTCTTCATCGCGGCGGGTCTGCAAATGCAGCGTATCCCAGCGCAATGCGCCGTCGGCGCGCAGAAGACGCACATCGACATTGCGGAGCAGCGTGCCGTCGCGCATCTGGCGCAGAGCGTCGAGCACGGGCTGGTTATCATCCGGGAAGACGAAGGCTTTCCAGTGCTGCCTGAGGAGTTCGGGAAACGGAATGCCGAGATAGCGGCACGCCCACGGATTGAGCCGTATTGAAGAATGATGGCCCCGTCGTGCGCCGCGCGCCACACGAATGACGGTAGAAAATGTGCAGGATCATGCATGAGCGTATTCGTGGCGACGGACGCGCGTTGAACGAAGTCGCAATTAGCTTAATAATATTCTACAAAGAAAGCCATAAAGCAAAACTATGTTTGATGGCTCCCGCAACGTTTAGCCGGAAATACTTTCCAATCCGGCTCTCTTCGTGCATAAAATATAAAGAACAGACGCACTATTCGTGCATCAAGCTGCTTCGCCTACGTCTTTAGTGTCGAGCAATGCCTTGCCTTTGACGTGTTCCGGCGGCACGGGCTCGTTGTTTTGCGATTGATTTTGTCGTCGTTTAAGCGGCGGTTGGGCATGCTCGGATCGTTCGGCGTCTGCTTCGGAGGGGTTTCGCGTTTGTTTTTCTTCGCTCATGTCGTTCACTCCTTTTATCGATGGTGAATGCGCTAACGTGCGCATGCCGCGTGCCAGTGCAAAGCTGACAGGCATAGCTCCTGCTGCAGGATGGAGTTCAAAATGCAGGGCTTTTTCGTAAATCAAAGGTCCCTTTTCCGACGCTCATGAAGTTCTTCGACAAGACACTCGTTGGATTCACTACGGCTGCATGTGCCGTAAGTGCGCATTCCGCCACCGTGGTTTCCGCGCCTTATGGCACGACGCAGCAAGGGCAAGCCGTCGTTCAATAACGTTAGCCAATTCGCGCGGCGTGACGATGAACTGCATCACGTATGGCGGCATCGTCACCAGGCTCGAAGTGCCGGCGCAAGGGACGCAGCGCGGATGTCATGCTCGGCTTCGACTCGCTCAATGACTATGAGCGCTATAACGGAAAGATCCATTTCGGCGCGTTGATAGGGCGCTATGCAAACCGTATTGCCGATGGGCAATTCACGCTGAACGGGCAGACGTACCGCCTTCCCGTGAACGAACCGCCGAATACACTGCATGGCAGGGGGCGAGAGGCGCGGTGTGCAGTTGCGTTATGTGAGTCCGGATGGCGAGAACGCCCGGCACTTTGACGGTCGATGTGACCTATACGATACGCTCACGGAACGACAACTAAGTGCGTATCGACTATTGTGCGAAGACGGATAAGCCCACGGTCGTCAATCTCACCAATCAATCACAGTTACTTCAATCTGGCGGGCGAGGGCAGCGGCAGCAACGCATGCAGTGTTTTCATGCCCGCAAGCGCGGGCATGACGATGCGCAAAATAGGCTGCTTCGAGCGGCGCGCCATCACAAAGATAATCGGCACCATCATCACCAGGCCGATTTCGAAGGACAGCGGCAAGCCGACGATGATTGCCACGAGCGCCATCATCCACGGGTTTGGGCGTTGAATGATCGAGCAGCGTGGTGACGAGCCGGTCGGCCGCGCTTCGGCCATCAGCGCACCGAGCATCGCGCCCAATGCGATGATGATGCCAACATCGCCCAATAATGCGCCCGCGCCCCTTCGCTAAAGGCTTGCGCTCTGGCTTCCAGAGGTTGATGCGCAGCGAAGCTCGCTGCAAACGTGCCGATGAAATGAATATAGAAAGTAGAAAGGAACGGTGCCAGCTTGAGCACGCCAATGGCGATGATGACCGCCAGCCCGAGCGCGCAGGCAATGAGAAACTGAGAGTCGTTAAGCATGCAATCGTCAATCGTAACGAGCAGTGAGTATTGCGAGACATGGCGAACTTTAAATTTTATTATAATAGCACTTTTTCAGGCGATGGTCAAAACCAAAACGGTCGTGCTCAAACGGCTAAGGCGCGTCTGGCTTCAGGCTGTGGCCTGAGTCGAATTGGCGGCACGCAACGCCGCCTGGTCGAGCGCATCGAACAGGCGCAAAACACGTGCACGTTGCGCCGCGACGAGATCGCTTTCTTCGGTAAGCGCGGCTAAACGCTTGCGCCAGTAAGGCTGATCGAGGCAGCCTAGCGGGGCCTTGTCGCCCGACTTCGTGAACTCCATGATCATGTGCTCCAGATGATCGAGCTGTGCATCGGCGGCGCGTGCGGGCCTGAGCGTCGCGCATGTGCGGCGGCCGAGGGCCTGTAACGGTTTCGACTTCTTCATCTCAAGATGCCCGGTGCGTGTTTGTGGTGCCGTGCTTATGTCCTCTTCCAGTCACACTGGTCTCGTCGCGCGGAAGGGAAGGAGTCGGCCTGACCGCGATGCGCCCGGCAAGAATCGCCGACCTGAACCGCGCACGCCGAAAAACAATGCCGCTCCCTGCTGAAGAACATAAAGCCGTCAGGCTGCAAGGCTTGACGTTGCGTCTCAATCCCCGAGCATTCCCGCTCGTCTAAGATGGTAAGCGCACGTAAACCAATCGTTTAGTGCGCTTTTCGGCCATTTTTTGCCGCTTTCCAGTGATTAACTGATATTATGACCGGAAGCGTTGAAAATTTGACTCGTCGAGCGCTTGCCTTATTCCCGAACGTCATGCGATGCTTCGCCCAGCCGAAAAATCAAATCGAAAGCGCAGATAAAAACGGCCCGAGCGAGACCAGTCCGGTACTTCACCCTTTGAAGGAGTGAGCATGATCGAATTGTTAGGGCATCGTGCGGCGCGGGACGCGTCGTGGAAATTCAAGGCTAAGGCAGGCCGAGCCTTAGGCTTGTCTTTAGCGCGGCAAGCGGCCTGGCGTTAGCGGATTCCTTAAGCAATACGAATCTGCTGCCGCTGCCAAGCGTCTTATACGGTGATCTGTTCGTCGCGGTTCAGACGGCGCAGATTTATCCCGATCAAAAGACTTTCGTCGATGTGACGCCGAAGATGGATCCGGCGCAAATCGTCGCACTTTACGATCAGCAAAAGAACAACCCCGGTTTCTCGTTAGCCGCTTTCGTCGCGCAATACTTCACGCCGCCTGCGGATCAAAGCATTACGCCGCCGCCAAATCAGAGCTTGCGTGAGCATATCGACTGGCTCTGGCCTGAATTCACGCGTAACAGCACGCCCGGCACCGTGCCGCAATAAGCCCGCTCATTCCATTGCCCAAGCCGTATGTCGTGCCCGGCGGACGCTTCCGCGAGGGCTACTACTGGGACACCTATTTCACGATGCTCGGCTTGCAGGAAGCCGGCCGCGAAGACCTCGTCGACGACATGCTGGACAACTTCGCTTATCTGATCGATACCATCGGCCATATTCCCAACGACAATCGAGCCTTATTACGTCAGCCGTTCGCAGCCGCTGTTCTTTCCCTATATGGTTGAACTTGCCGCCAGAAAAGAGGGTGGTCGCGTTTAAAAGAGGGTGGTCGCGTTTATCAGAAGTATTTGCCGCAATTGCGACGCGAGCATCGTTATTGGATGAAAGGCGCCGAGCGCCTGCAACCGGGCGATGCCGTGCGCAATGTCGTGATGCTGCCCGACCGCACGATCCTCAACCGCTATTGGGACGAACGCGATGCGCCATGCGACGAATTTTATCTGGAAGATGTGCAAACGGCGGCTTTGGTGAAGGACCGACTTGCTAAGGAAGTCTATCGCGATTTACGTGCGGCGGCGTGGCGCGCGAGGCTGCGCCTTTTCTCAAGCGCTACGGCAAGCCGGAAGCCATACCCGAAGCATTCGCGGATGCATGGCGCAGCGGCTATGTGTCCGCCATGCGCAAGGTTTGCTCGGGCGAGCGCCCATTCGTCAGGCTCGATGTGCTGCATCGGGAAAATCTTGAGGCGTTGCTGCCAGAATTCGTGGCCGATCCCAAGGCTGTGCCGCCTGAGGCTTTAGACGAGAATCTGGCGTGGCATCGATTGGACTCCTGGCCGGATTCAGTTTCGGGGCTCAGACGTTTAGCGCGCTATTCTATATCATCACGCCGCTATCGAATGGCAATATTCGCCTGATGGTCGATATGGCCAAACGAGCCGGCGACGCGATCCTGGGCGCTGAAATCGCGCAGGCTATAGCCCATGCCCGAAGTCTATTTACGCGCGGTGGAAGCGCTGATGCTTAGGTCCGAAGAAGTATGTCTGGTCGCGGCACATAACGACGATCTGTCAGGCGCAAGACGATGCGGCCTGAAGACGGCGTTTGTCGCGCGTCCTTATGAGCGCGGTCCGGACCAGAAAGTCGATCTGAAGGCGGAAAGCGATTGGGACGTGATCGCCAGGGATATGAACGAGCTGGCCGATGCCATAGGCGCGTAAGCATCGGCTGCGCCATGACGTGCTCGCTTAAGCAACGCCCCTTCGACAATGCGGAAATTACGTTCGCATGCATCTACCAGCACGTCGAGCGCGGCTTGTACGTCTCGCTGTTGAACGCGGCGACGTCGAGCGAATCGAATTCGATGACCATGGTGCGTTCCAGCCGGGCATCGCCCTGCGCCATGGCGGCGACGCCACGCACGAGGGGACGGCCCTTGTTTTCCTGAATGGTCTGCGTTATATTTTTTAAATACTTTCGCCATCTGATCAGGTTTGTTGATCTTTCTATAAAACCCAATATGCCTTTGCCATTTCCATCTCCTAGTCAGTTAAACTAGATGAATTGCACTGGATGCGTCGAGTTGGATCGGAATACTTCCACTTCAAGTGGGACAGCTTGCTTGTTGTATTGGCGGATATACGCATGAGCTTCTTGTCGAGATCTTTGATGCTGTTGAATATCCCGCGCGTGATGACGTCGCGCTGGATGCGGGCAAACCCGTTCTCGACCTGATTGAGCCATGA
>LELG01000083.1 GCA_001045575.1 Candidatus Burkholderia pumila | reverse complement strand
ATGCTTCGCAAAGCCTTCACCAGGCTGAAGCCTGAAGATCGACCAGTGCTTCATTCCGTTCAAGGCTGGCAATATCGCCTCTCCACCTACAGCCACTTGCTGAAGCAGAGTACCGTCAGGCCGAGCATGTCCCGGCGCGGGCACTGCCTCGACAATGCCGCCATGGAGAGCTTCTTCGGTACCCTGAAGACGGGGTTCTACTACGCCAACGAGTTTCGTGATCTCGACGATCTCGAGAAAGGCCTGAAGGAATACATTCACTACTACAACCACGAGCGAATCAAGCTGAAAGCCCAAGGGGGGCTCAGTCCCGTCGATTATCGAGTTTGCTTCGCTACAGCATAGCCATCAGTCGTCCAACTTTCTGGGTGCGGTCCACGGCAGTAGAGGTTCGATGAGTGACCACAGCTCGTCGTCTATCAATTCTTTGGGCATCGCTTCCTGACAGGCAAAACAAGTCAGAAAATTAAGGAAACTCTTCGTAACTACTGCGCGTAATGTCGCTTAGGGAATGCTCTGATATTAGCTACGACCTAGAAGCATCGCAATGACGCAACTTTATCTCGGCTTGAACCTGTCAACCAAGCGCACGCGCAAGCGGGATTTTGGGGAGCAGATGAGACAAGTGGCGCCGTGGTCGCGGCTGATTGAGCTGATCGAGCCGCATTATCCAAAGGGGGAAGACCGGGCAGCCGCCGTTTCCGGTTGCGACGATGTTGCACATTCACTTCATTCAGCAGTGGTTCGGTCTATCGTAAGCAATGGGATGGACGCCCCCGCTGTTCGAGTGGTTAAACGACATTTCCACTCTTGCACATCGATGCCGTCATAGGTAGGTGGGAGCGTCCATCCCATTGCTTACGTTCTAACTAGCCAGTTGGGCGTATGATGCCGCCTTTAGACCGGTTCGGTATTGGTACTGGACACAGGCTCTTACCGGCCTGATATGCCCAACACCAACCACATTGTCTGGGTGGGTGCTGATCTTCACTCGGTTGCATCACTTCTTCGTGAGTCTTCACCGCGTCATGGAAAAGCGACCGGACAAATTCCATATTGAGTTTTGACAAAAATCCACAACCCAGACCCCGGTAAGAATCGGGCACAGTTGTAGTCATGGGAATGACCAGCCGATCGGCATAGAGTCGCCCATTCCAGACATCGTTGCTACCTGCAATGTGTGTTGGGGGCCTACGCGGCAAGCCGCGTAGGCCCCCAACATCTCTCCTTCCTCGCCTGCGGCTCGACGGCATCTTGCTCTGCGAGGTTCACGGTCGCTGCCGCGACAGACACGAGGAGGGTGCGCGAGCGCATGAACGAGAACACCAAAACGGAGGACGCGCGGCGCGGTCGAACGCTGCGCTTTCGTGTATCGACCGACGAGGCCGAGGCCATCGAGGACGGGCCGAGCGGGCCGGACTGACCCTATCGGCCTACCTTCGGGCCGCCGCCCTGAATTACCGCATCAAGTCGGTCTATGACCTTGATGCCGAGGCCGAGCTTGTGCGGGTGGACGGCGACTTTGGCCGGGTGGCCGGGCAGTTGAAACTTTGGTTGGTCGAAAAGCTGGAGCAGGATGCCCGGCGGTTCGAGGTCGATCAGATGATGACCGAGTTTCGCGTCTCGTAGGCCGAGCTATCAGGCATCATGCGGCGATCAAATGATCGCCAAGCGCATCCTTTGCCGGTGGCTGTGGCTAGGACGACGCAGGCAACGGGTTGTTCGCGTTATTGAGAGCGGCGAACCAGAGGCGTGTTGTCATCGGTCACGCCAGTGATCCGGGCACGCACACGGGCGGCCACATCGAGCGCGCGGGCGAGACACATAGGCGGGTCGTCGCCGCCTTCTCTCATCACGGCATCAAGGTAGCCCGCAATATCTTCCTCGGTCTTGAGATAGTCGGCGCTGTCATATCGGCTGAACGTCTCATGGCTCATAGCTCCCCCTTCCCTTTGGTGCCGGTCATGGCAGCGATTCGGGCACGCGCACGAGCCGCATCATCGCGTGTGGCCTCGACGAGCACAGGATCGCCATCTTCCATCGCGGCCGTGAGATAGATGGCGATGTCATCCTCGGTCTTGAGGTAGTCCGCCGTGTCGTAGGGGCTGCATTTCGCCAGCATCTTGATTACCTCGTCCCCGGTTTTGTCAAAGCGCACCAGTTCGCGCCTTCCGTCAGGATGCTCTTTCACCAGCAGGCTGGGCGGGGTGTCGTCCTCGACGTAGTAGACCGGGAAACCCACCGCCAAGTGTTCCCGTGCGGCCGAATCGTCACCGTCAGCAAGTAGCAAATCGCGCCAAATAGTCTCGTTTGGATCGTCTTTCGGCTCATTCATTTGGTGCCGACCTCCTTTCCCAAGCCCGGTAGAGGGTCGCCCGATGTACCCCGAGCAAATTGGCGGCCTCGGAAGAAAATTATGCAACACTCGCCGGATAAAAAATGCTGCACGTCATGGATACACAAATGTGTATCCATGAGATAACCTCTGCTTATATTGAGCAAAGACGCTGGCCTCGTATCCGTGTTGAAAGAGAACTCCGTGAGGCGTTCGAAGGGGCTTATTTGGCAGAAAACCGAAACGCATCGAATGTGCTGCGCGAGTTCATGCAGTCCTATGTGGGAAGGCACCAAGGGGGACAGGGCGACCTGTTCGCAACCCCGATTCGGAAACAAGAAAATGGGGGAAGCCTTGGCGACTACACCACAGAAGAGTGATATACCGTTTTTTGGAAAATGACCATCGAGTGGGAAATCCGGTAGACGGGCGATGAATGGCGTTTGTGTCACCGACTCGCTATTCTTCACCGTCTTTCCCGACGAAGCCGCCGCTGTGCAAATCGCAGAGCTCAACGAGCGGCTTCGCACGCAACACACGCTCAAAACAAGGCCGATTCCGGCCGGCCGCCTGCACGTCACGCTGCAATACACCTGCGCGTTTGATGGCTTTCCCGCGGACATCGCGGAGAAAACGATCAAAGCCGCCGAAACCATCGCGCTGCCACCCGTCGACATCACGCTCGACCACATCGAAAGCTTTTCATCGCGCCGTCCGAAGCGCCCGCTCGTATTCTCCGGCGATGCCTCCGAAACGTGCTCGGCATTGGTAAAAGCCCTGCAAGACACGCTCACCGAACAAGGCCTCGAAACCAGACGCCACTCCGAGTTCAAACCCCACATCACGCTGCTCTACGACGAACACCGCATCCCAAAGTAAGCAACAACCGCCATCACCTGGCGAACACGCGAATTCGCCCTGATCCGCAGCCACCTCGGCCAATCCCGCCACGAACTCATCAAACCTTCGCACTAAACGCATAACCACCCATCGCAAAGGGTTTCGGAAAAATTTCGAACAGGTTAAGGTGCGGATATACGAATGAATCGATACGAAGCGTTTACATGACCCGATCCTCGCTGCTGCCCATCACGCCCGACACGCATCATGTCCAAATCGATCTCGTCTACGCGACTGATCGCAATCTCACCGGCAAGCCCATCTACACGGCCGCGCATTGCCTGCTGCTCGAACCGGCGGAAACGGCGCTGAGAAAAGCCATCGACATCGCCCGAAGCTTCGGCATGACGCTAAAAATTTTCGATGCCTATCGCCCACCGCAAGCTCAGCAAGTACTCTGGGACTTTCTGCCCGATCCGACTTTCATCGCGCCGCTCAATCGCGGCTCGAATCACAGCCGCGGGACGGCGATCGACCTGACGCTGGTCGATCCGAACGGAAACGAACTCGACATGGGCACCGGCTTTGACGCGATGGTCCTCGAATCCGAACACTTCCATCCCGGCCTGCTAGAGCAGGTGCAGCACAATCGCACGCTGCTGCTCGGCGTGATGCTCGCGGCAGGCTTTCGCCACATCAAAAGCGAGTGGTGGCACTACGAATTGCCAGGCTCGCGCGAACTTGCTCTGATCGGTAACGACAAAAGCGGCCCGCTGCGGTTGATGTGAACGGACGAATCCACATAGTGCACTGATCGCAGCGCTGGCTTTGTCATTGATTACCGCGCAGCCGGCAAGCGCGGCGACGCCGAAAGACATGTTCGTCATGGCGACGCTGCTCGACGAATTCACCTCGCTCGATCCCGGCGAAATCTACGAACAAGTGGACGGCGAACGACAGTATCGTGCTGCAGCGTTTCGACGGCTATCGCCTGCCGCTGGCGATGAAGCGCATCATGCTGCGTCACGCGACGAAAGCGGCGAGCCAGCGGTTGATGATCGAAAACGGCGATATCGGCGTGGCGCGCGATCTCAGTCCCGACGATCTCGACACGCTCTCGAAGTCCGGCAAGATTAAGGCGACCGCCGTCCCGCAGACGACGCTTATGTATCTCGGCCTCAACAACAAGAATCTGAATCTCGCCAAGCCCGAAGTGTGGGAAGCGATGAAGTGGCTCACATCGATTATCAGGGCATCCAGAGAAGAACGTAACCCGTACGACCTAACAAGGTTCACGAAGCGTTTCTGCCCGAAGGGTTCCTCGGCGCGGATAACGAGAATTCCTATCTATTAGGATGTCGCAAAGGCCAATGCATTGCTTGCAAAAGCGTAGCTGGCGAACGGCTTTAGAGTGAGCACGGTCTCGCTCAAAAATCGCCTGAAAGCAGCGAGCGCGCATCGCGGCGGGGGCGGGGTGCGCGCGTTGCTCGCGCTCGTCCGATGGATCGCAATGCTCGCCGTCACGTTCACGGGCTTGTTGGCGATCACGTTTTTCATCGACCGCAAGATTCCGATCGATCCCGTGCTCGCCATTCTCGGCGACCGCGTATCCGTCACGGCGTACGCCAGCGGCGCGCGTGCAACGCGGGCTGGACAAGCGACTGATCGACCAGTTCATGATTTATGCGTGAGATGTGCTGCACGGCAATCTCGGTGTGTCGCTGCTGACGGCGAATCCGGTTATCGATGACATCAGGCATGTGTTTCCGGCGACGATCGAACTCGCCACGTTATCGACATTCATCGGCATCGTGGTCGGCGTGCCGCTGGGCGTGTTCGCCGCGGTTAAACACAATCGCGCCGTCGATCACGTCGCGCGCGTCATTGGCCTCGCAGGCAGTTCCGTGCCGGTGTTCTGACTCGCGCTGATGGGCCTCTTGCTTGTTCTACGCGCGATTGCATTGGGTATCGGGACCGGGGCGCATCGATCCCATGTTCGATGGCATGGTCGATACGCGCACCGCCAGTCTGCTCATCGACTCGCTGCTGGCAGGCGAGTGGGACGTCTTCAAAAACGCGTTCTCGCACATCGCGCTGCCGGCGGGCGTGCTGGCGTTTTATTCGATCGCGTATCTGTCTCGCATGACGCGTAGCTTCATGCTCGAACAACTGAGCCAGAATACGTGACGGCGGCGAGCGCCAAAGGGCTGACCGAGCGGCGCGTCATCTGGCGGCATGCGTTCGGCAATATCGCGGTGCCGTTGCTGACGGTGATCGCGCTTGCGTACAGTTATCTGCTCGAAGGGTCGGTGTTGACAGAGATCGTGTTCGCGTGGCCGGGCATCGGCTCGTATCGGACGGGCGCGCTGCTGAACGCCGACATGAACGCCGTGCTCGGTTCGACGCTCGTGATCGGCGCGACGTTAATCGCGCTGAACTTGCTGACGGATGCGCTGTATCGCGTGTTCGATCCTCGCGCACGATGAATAACCGCACACGCGCCTGGTTACTTTCGGATACGCCCGTATCGGTGCGGAAGGCGTCGCTCGGCCGTGCCTACAGGCGATGGCGCGCGTTCTCGCGCAATCCGCTGAACATGCTCGGGCTGGCGATTCTCCTGCTGCTGATCGTCGTCGCGCTGATCGGGCCATTGTTCACCGTCACCACAGATCCGCTGAAGCAAGTTCTGTCTGACCGATTGATGCCGCCCGGCGCCGCGCACTGGTTCGGCGCGGATCAACTCGGCTGCGACATTCTCCCGCGGCTCGTGCACGGCTCGCGGCTGACCTTGAGCACGCGGTACTGGTCGTCGTACTCGTCGTGCCGATCGGTTTGCTGATCGGCACGCTGGCGGGCTATTGCGACGGTGTTAGGTTCGGACGTCACAACGCGGTCATCGCGCTGTCGATCACCGCCTGGCCGCCGTATGCGCGCCTGGCGCGCGCGGAATCGTTGCGGCTCGCGCAGGCCGATTACATTTACGCGGCGCGGCTGGCGGGAGCATCGCACTGGCGGATTCTGGTGCGGTGTGCCGCTGTGTTCATCGTCCGTGATTGTGCGTGCAACGCTCGATATGGCGGGCATCATTTTCGCCGTCGCGGGTCTGGGCTTTCTCGGGCTGGGCGCGCAATCGCCCGCGCCGGAGTGAGGATACATGGTCGCGGTGGGCTGCAACGTGCTGCTCGACGTATGGTGGGTCTCGACGATTCCCGGCCTCGCCATACTCGCCGTGAGCCTCGCGTTCAATCTGCTCGGTGACGGCCTGCGCGATGTCTTCGATCCGCGTCACGGAGGCTGACATGCTGGCCGAAATCGACAATCTCCATATCGCATTTCCTGGTCACGATGGCACGTTGATGCCCGCCGTGCGCGGTGTGTCGCTGACGATCAATCCAGGCGAACAGCTCGGCATCGTCGGGGAATCGGGTTCGGGAAAATCGCTGACGGGGTGCGCGTTGTTCGGCGTGTTATCGTCCGAAGCGAAGTGGTCCGGCTAACGCATTACGCTTCGACGGAATCGATCTGCTGAATATGCGCCCGCACGAGCGCCGCAAGCTCTGCAGCACGCAGATGAGCATGATCCTCTAGGACCCGAAATACTTGCTGAAGCCGGTGATGATCGTCGCGCGTCAGGGAGAACACCTGAGCCGCAAGGCCATGCGCGCACGAATAGTGGAAGCGCTGGCCGCCGTGCATATCCGCGATCCCGAGCGCGTCGCGAATGCGTATCCGCAGAACTGTCGGGCGGCATGAGCTAGCGCGTGATGATTGCGATGATGGTCTTCGCCGGCCCGCGCCTCTTGATCGCCTACGAGCGCGCTCGATGTCCTCGTTTCGATGCAAGTGCTGTCCGTGCTCGACGAAATCAGGGCGCGCGACGTACAGCACGAATAGACTGCTGACGGCCACCAATGGCTACGTTCGGTAGTTTTTGCACGTCAAGTACAATATCATCTGGCATGATGAAACATCTGGCATGATGAAACTATTGTGGAAAAGAATCATATAAATATTATACCATGTGTTTCAACAAACGCAGAAAAACTCCGGGCCTCACGCTGTTAGAATAGAGACAACAAAATGCGCCGAACAGGCTGATTAAGAGTGTTTTGCCTGCCGCTTTGACTTCAGACTAATCAACGGAAATCGTGCCAGACCGTCCCGGCAGTCCAAAACAGGCGGTCATCATTCTCCAATGAAATTGCTAGATGCTTTAGTCGAACAGCGGATTAACGAAGCCGCCGCGCGCGGTGATTTCAAAAAACCTGCCGAGCTCCGGCAAGCCGCTCGAATTCGACGACGGTGTCCTCGTGCCCGAGGAAGTTCGCGTCGTCAATCGCATACTCAAGAACGCGGGCTTCGTCCCGCCGGCCGTCGAGCAACTCCGCGCGCTGCGCAGACTGCAGGACGAGCTGGACCGCGTGTCCGGACCCACGACGCGCTGTCAGATCCAGGCCAGGATGCTCTCGCTCGACATGGCGCTCGAATCGTTGCGCGGCTGCTGCTGCGTGTCGCACGAGTATCGCCGGCGCATCGCCGAGCGGCTCTCGGAGCGCGCGCAGTCCCGCGCCGAGCCGGACGCATTTTGACCCCGCAAGACTCCATTCCCGCTTCACCTCTGATTGCCGATGCCGCCGCCGAGCGCGATCGCCGCTTCATGGCGCTCGCGCAGGCCGCCGCTGACGAAGCGCGCCGTGCGGGCGAAGTGCCGGTCGGCGCGGTCATCGTGCTGGGCGACGAGGTCATCGCCACCGGCTTCAATCATCCGATCCGCGGTCACGATCCGTCCGCGCACGCCGAAATGGCCGCGCTCCGGGCCGCTGCGCAGACGCTGCGGAACTATCGACTGCCGGGCTGCGAACTCTATGTCACGCTCGAACCCTGCCTGATGTGTGCGGGCGCGATCATGCACGCGCGCATCGCCCGCGTGGTGTTCGGCGCGACGGACCCGAAGACGGGCGCATGCGGCAGTGTGGTCGATGCCTTCGCCAACACGCAGTTGAACCACCATACGTCGGTGACCGGCGGCGTGCTTGCGGACGAATGCGGCTACGCGCTGAAGAATTTCTTCGCGAAGCGCCGGCGTCTCGCACGCGAGGAACGCGATGCGCGAAGGGCGCCGGAAAGTACACTTGACCTCCCATCGAACAAGAACTGAACGATAGTGAAATCACGTAATATCGAGCTCGTCGCGCCTTCTGGTTATCCGCGAGATCCGTCGGCGGTCGAGCGAGGGCTGCGGCGATTGCGCGGGGAAGGGCACCGGCTCGATAACGTCGAAGCCACGCAGCGCAAATTCCAGCGCCTTGGCGGCACGGACGCCGAACGCGCCACCGATCTCAACCGTCTCGCCGATCCTTCGCGCCGTCGGCCGGATATCGTGCTGGCAGTGCGCGGCGGGTATGGGCGCATCGCGCCTTTTGCATGGGCTGGACTCGCGGCTTGCAACGGCGGCTCGCGGATCAGTCTGTCGCCATCGTCGGGCATAGCGATTTCACGGCGATTCAATGCGCGCTGTTTGTGCAGGCGAACGTGAAGACCTTCTTCGGTGGCCCGATGTTTGCCGGCGACTTCGGCGCGGAAGAGGCGAGCAATTTCACGATGCGCCACTTCTGGCAGGTCATCACGCATTCCACGCTGATGGTCACGAGCAACGCGCCGCAGCACGAATCCGTCGATGCGCGCGGTATGCTGTGGGGCGGCAATATCGCCATCCTGGCGTCGCTGGTCGGCACGCCGTATTTGCCGCCGGTCGAAGGGGAGATTCTCTTCATCGAGGATGTGAACGAGCATCCGTTTCGCATCGAACGGATGCTGTATCAGTTGCATCTCGCGGGCATGCTCGGACGGCAGCAGGCCGTGGTGATGGGAGAGTTCTCGGGCGTCCGGCTTGCCGACTACTACAACGGCTATTCGCTCGACGCGATGATCGAGCAGGTGCGCACGGTCACCGGCATTCCGATCATCACCGGTTTGCAGTTTGGCCATATCGATGATCTGCTGACGCTGCCTTTCGGTGCATCCGCACATCTCGTTGCGAACGAGCGTGGCTTTTCGCTGAGGCTAAGCGACTATCCGCATCTGGCTTGACGTTGAACACGAGGCGTTTCCGTGGGACGCTTTTCTTTGGATGTCAATTCGCAACTAACGGTTTTTTCATGCGCTATCCATGCATTGCGATACACCAAGTCGCAACGCCAGATTATCGACAAAATGGTGGCAGCAATGCTGACAAAAGTTGATGAATCGGCTGTATTTCTTATCGGCATTTATCTCGCGGGGCGCACGGCCATCGAACATTGCCCGGAATCCGCCAATTTTTAAATTTAATTGTTGACAATCTTTATGTCGATTCTAAGATGGTTATCCATCATGCAAGCGAACATATCATGTCTGAACCGAAATCGGATGCTGTATCGAACGCTCAGAGCAGCGGGACTGCCGAATCGATAGCCGAGAATATTCGCGTCGCGATCCTCGAACATCGTCTCGCGCCGGGTGCCAAACTGACCGAAGCGCAGTTATGCGAAGTGTTTGCGGTCAAGCGCGGCACGGTGCGTCAGGCGCTCGCGCAACTGGCGAACGAAAGGCTTGCCGACCTGGAGCCGAATCGCGGTGCGTTCGTTGCAAGTCCGTCGCTTCAGGAAGTGTTCGAGATGCGGCGAATCATCGAACTGGCGGTGGTTGAGCGCATCGGGAGAGGACATGGAACGCGCCTCAAGTCGATCAGCCAGACCATCGGCCGGGAGCGGCGGGCCTATGAGAGTTACGATTTTTCATCGTGGATCCGGCTTGTCGGGCGAGTTTCATACCGAGCTTGCATCGCTGACGTGCAACACCGTTCTGTGCGATTGCCTGTCCGGACTGGTCGCGCGATCGCCGCTGATTTTGGCGCTGTATGAGTCGCTCGGCAGGAGTTCGTGCTCGTTCAAAGATCACGAAGTCATACTCGCCGCGCTTGACGCAGGCGATGCATCGAAAACTGCGGAATTGATGGCGCAGCATCTGCGCGATGTCGAACTGAAAATGCTGGAGCGGCCCGCACGCGGCGCGGTCGATCTTAGAGAAGTCTTTGCAAGGCCGGGCGAGCGCGAGAAGGCGCTCGATGCATTGGAATAACGCAGTAACACTAAATAAATCGGAGACCATGCCCCGCGAAACCTCGCCGGGCGCGGGGACAGACGCGTGTTTCGCAAAGACAGCGAACGCATGCGCAGCACCGAATCAGGACACTCATCGAGCGTGCAATGAAAACCGCCGCGCGGCGGGCGTGCGATTCATTGGCTCGCACGCTCTCTGGCACATGCCGCAGGCGACACGCAAATCTCAAGAATACCGCGCTTGAATAGCAGTCTGGCGAAGGTATCGATCGACAGTAATTTGTAATATTTCATCACGCAAGCCGCCTTTTCAAGGCGGCGTCATGGCCCAATTCAGTGCGTCTGGCAGTTCAGCCTTGCCGCAGTATGAAGAAGAATCACCGGGGCATGACCTCGCCGATTATAGCGATCGTCTTTATAGCGAAGATCTTTTGCCATTGAAAAACCAGACCTGGGAGACGTACAACATCTTCGCGTTCTGGATGTCGGATGTTCACAGCGTCGGCGGTTATGTGTTTGCGGGCAATCTGCTCGCGCTCGGTCTCACGATCTGGCAGGTTTTGATTTCGCTGCTGATCGGCATCGGGTTGGTGAGCGTGCTTTGTAATCTCATCGCCAGGCCGAGCCAGGTGGCGGGCGCGCCGTATCCGGTAGTCCGGTAGCGTGCCGCGCGACGTTCGGCGTGCTGGGCGCGAATATTCCGGCGGTGATTCGCGGCCTGATCGCGGTCGCGTAGTAGTACGGCATTCAGACGTTTCTCGCGTCGAGCGCGCTGGTTAGTCGTGCTCAAATTCTTCCCGGCCTGATGCCTTATGCCGATGTGCATAAATATGGCTTCATCGGCCTGTCGGCGCTCGGCTGGGCGGACTTCATGCTGCTGTGGGTCTTGCAGGCCGTTGTGTTCTGGCGCGGTATGGAGATGATCAAGAAGTTCATCGACTTCGCCGGTCCCGCCGTCTCTATGTATGGCTGTCGTGTGATGTTCATACTCGCCGGCTACATGGTGTGATGCGCGGGCATCAGCAATATCGACATCAATCTGGGCGGCGTGAAGTATCACGGCGCGGAAGTTATTCCGGTAATGATCACGGCCATTTCGCTCGTCGTGTCCTATTTCATCCAGCCCGATGCTCAATTTCGGCGACTTCTCGCGCTACGGCAAGAGCTTCCGCAGCGTGAAGCGTAGCAATTTCTGGGGCCTGCCGGTCAACTTCCTCGTGTTCTCGCTCGTCACTGTGATTACGGCGCGGCCGCCGCGACCTTACCCGTGTTCGGCCAATTGATTCCCGATCCGGTGGAAACGGTGGGCCACATCGATTATCCGACGGCGGTGATCCTCGGCGCGCTGACGTTCACCATTGCGACCATCGGCATCAAGGCGGATTCAACCGGTCGTCGCAACATTGGATTGTTAAACAGATTTAGATATTCGTTCAAGGCCTTGTCTTCCAATCAAGCGTTTTCCGGGGCCTGGAATTCAGTGCATGGGCAACGGCCTGGATCTCTTGAGCGCTCCACCGGGACAGGTCTGTACCTTTTGGACAGTATTGTTGTAGAAGGCTATTGGTGTTTTTCATTCGTGCCACGCTGCCATGGACTTTGCGGGTCGGCGAAGAATACCTTCACGCCGGACTCAA
>LELG01000082.1 GCA_001045575.1 Candidatus Burkholderia pumila | reverse complement strand
TCGAGCACGAGTAGATCACATTCGAGGATGGCGCGCAGCCGCGCCTGTCGTTGCTCGTGTGCACTGAGCGCATGCGGTTAAAGAAGTCGTCGGTTTCGAGATACTGAACCTTGTGCCCCTGCAGAATGGCTTGATACGCAACGGCCTTCGCAATATGAGATTTCCCTGCACTAATGGGCGATGCCGCTTATGTGGAGCAACTCAACAGACACCGCATCTCTCTGGTATTTCTTGCGCAACGTCTGCACATAACGTTTCGGTTCGCGCTAGCGTTGCGATCCCTCATCTATTTTGAGAGGTGATCGTCATGCTTGAAGAACTCTTTGTTCGCGTCCACGCGAGATACACGTATTCCTCGCATGCCCGCCGAACTCGACGAGTTCGCGCGATATTTGATAAGCCACGGGTACGGGCCACGCTACGCACAGCGTCTGGTTTTTCGCGCGATGCGCTCGCTGAATACGTTCGGTCTTGCGCCTGATAGTCAAGGACTGGTCCACAAACTCGACCGCGCGTTCCGCAATCGCCGGCAGCCTCGCGAGTATCACCATGCCAGACACGCTTTTCGTGCTTTTCTCCTTTCTGCCCATAGACTTTTACCGACGCCCGCGGAGAACCCGAGAGAGGTACTGATTGCGCAGTTCGCAGATCATCTCAAAGAGGTTCGGGCGGTGCACCCACATACGGTCTCGCAATACGTCGACGAAGTTCGTTCGTTCCTGAACGCTACGCTCGCCAATAGACCATCGATGGATTCGATCAACGTCAGCGACATAGAAGGTTATGTAAGTCGACGGTCGCGTTCCGTGAGCCGCCACACCCTTCACTACGTCTTGGCTCAGATCCGTATCTTTCTGGACTATTGCTCGGAGCGAGGCGTACTTCCACGGCCGATCCGATCTATCGACCTTCCTCGCGCGTTTCGACGTGATCAGCCGCCACGGGCACTCACGTCGAATCTCATTCAGCAATTCCTTGACTCGATCGACCGACGTAGTTATGCGGTTAGCGCGACTTCATGCTCTTCCACCTGATGGCCCAGTATGGTCTGAAAACAGGTGAGACGACGCGACTGACGACTGATTCGATCGACTGGGTTGCAAGGACGCTGCGTGTCGAGCAGTACAAGACGCGAAGCTGGTTTACCTTGCTGCTCGCTGGCGAATGAAACAATTGATCTGCTTCGCCGCTATCTTGCGGAAGGTCGACGGACCAGTTCGTGCCGAGCACTCTTTTTCACAGCCACGGCGCCGGATTGGCCAATGACGAACTCGGCGGTAAGTGCAGCGTTTAAGTTTCGAGCCCGGCGCAGTGGGCTTCCAACCGCAGATGCCTCTTCCTATTCCCTGCGTCATTCTTTTGCAATGAGGCTATTCGAGAGCGGCGTGAACATCAAGACTATTGGTACCTGATGGGCCACCAAAGCCTGGCGAGCACGGCTATTTACCTGCGCTTGCATATGAACACTTTGAGAGACGTCGCGTTGCCCGTTCCCCAACAACAACCGGGATCAAGAGATCGCCATGTACGCCTTGAATCTTGAGCAAGCGGTCGAGTGCTACCTCGAGCATAAGATTTCGCTCGGGCTGCGTTTTCGGCAAGAATCCTGGCTCTTGCGGCATATCCTGAAACAAATTGTCAAGGACGGCCGCAGCGACCTCGACGCAATTGCATATACAACAACAGCATCAGGGATCGGCATGCCAATACGCGGTGTAAGTGGCAGCAGATCGTCGACAACTTTTGCCTCAATCGGCGGCGTAGTGATCCCGCTGCCTTTGTACCGGAAGCCGAAGGATTTGCCAGGAGGCGGCCATACGTCACGCCCGTGATCGTTGAGCCCGAACAGATCGGTCGAATGCTAATTGTGGCCACAGGAATTTCGTCGACGGGAAGCTCTCATCCGCGTGGTCCGTGCATGCGACTCGCTGTTGTATTGCTCTACACGTGCGGACTGCGCCTGGGCGAGTTGCTGCGACTCAGGTTGTCCGACGTTGGGGACAGCGGTCGCGTATTGCGCATTCGTGAGTCCAAATTCGGCAGGTCCCGGCTCATCCCGCTGTCAGAGAGCGCAGCAGCAGAATTGCGAGCCTATCTGGACAGACGTCGTGCTTTGGCCAGCGCCAAAGCCGATACGTCGCTCTTGTGCAATTGCTGTCGAGGGCGCACTTCATCCATACAGTCATCCCGGCATGCAGACCGCGCTGATGAACCTGTTTGATGCCGCCGGAGTTCGCGACGAATACGGCCGACGTGCAATCGAAGCTGCCGATGCTGGCACTGTTTCACTGTTTATATGGGACACACGTCCATCGAGTCGTCGGCGTATTACCTGAAATGGGTTCCAACGCTTCGCCGGCTGGCGAGCGAGCGCTTCGAAGAACGATTTGGTTATCGGTTATCTCGTAGAAGGAGATTCGCTATGAAATGCCAATTTCCAACGGACCTTGCGCAGGCCGTATTCCGGTTCTTTCAAGACTACCTTCCAACGCAACGAGGGATGAGCCTGCACACAATCCGCAGCTATCGAGATGCCCTGATGTTGTTCTTGAAGTACCTTGCAGAGAACAGTGGCCGAAAGATAGATCGACTGCAATTGAATGACTTCACGGCTAATCACGTGATTCGATTCCTGGCTCATCTGGAAGCGAAGCGCAAGAACACTGTTGCCACCCGGAATATACGGTTGGCGGCACTGCATACGTTCGCCCGCTTCCTCTGCGGATACGATCCCGAACATATGCTGATCTTTCAGGACACCCTCAATATCCCATTCAAACGTGGCGCGCGACGCGTATCGATCGATTATTTTGAAGCGGATGAGGTCGAAGCACTGCTTGCCGCGATAGATGCACCAAAGGAACCGGTCGACGCGATTACGCGTTGTTCGCGACGATTCTCAATACTGGCGCACGGATGCAGGAGATCCTGAATCTGAAGGCTCGAAATATCAGATTTGATCCTCCCCAGCATGTATGCCTCAGAGGTAAAGGCAACAAGGTGCGCTTGTGTCCCATCTGGGAAAGTACAGCGCAACTGTTGCACCACCTCATATGCAATGCCGATGATCCGAATCAACCGGATCAGTCTGTGTTTCGGAACCGCCGTGGTGAACCGCTTACGCGATTCGGCGTTCGCTACCTTTTGCAAAAATACTTGCCCGAGCGCAGCCGACAAGGATCGCACGAAGAGGCAAGACGGCCCCATCCTCCCTGCCTCCGGCACACGACAGCCGTTTACCTGCTTAAAGTACCTGCTCAAAGCCGGTGTCGATTTCGCAACGATTAGATTAGTCAGTGGTTGGGGCACGCCCACTTCGACACCACGATGAGATATGCAAAGGCCGATATGGATCTGAAGCGACAAGCGCTCTCTCAGGTGTTCCCCGGACTGCTGGGTGTATCCGCTATGCCCCCGGTTGTACTGGACGGTAGTCGACTGACCGAATGGTTGCGGCGACTATAGCTCAGCAAATACGGCGCGGCGCGTTCCATGAACGCCGCCGCGTCGGCTTCGCCGGGGCCACGTCATCCGAAATTAATGTTCAGAGAATCCGGCATCCACGTGGATCTCACGCCTGCAAACGACGGCTGCTCCATAAAGCGGCATCGCCACATAAGTACAAGAACGTTATGTTTAACTTTACTGTACCCGATTTACCTATGATCAGCGCGCGTTCTTCAAGGCCCGACTGCTGGTAGCGGCGCTCAATCAGGCGTGACTGCCGCCGGGAGTGCGCACCCATGCTGGGCGCACACGAAAAAGAAAAAGCCGTGATCGGAATCGAGGCTTCTTCATTTGCGTCGGAGCCTGGGTTCATCCGCCCAGTAGGTCTATCACCTGAATAATGTCTTTCCTCAACTGATTGGCATCGACTGCGGATGTCGTTTCCGGCGCGGCACTCGCCTGTTGAGCTTCATTCGGCTCCGCTTCATCGCCAATATTGCGCCCATGCGAATCCAGCCGGTTGCGCGCGCCGTTGATGGTGAAACCCTGCTCGTACAACAACTCTCGAATGCGCCGGATCAGCAAGACTTCATGATGCTGATAGTAACGGCGATTCCCCCGCCGCTTGACCGGCCTTAGCTGCGTGAACTCCTGTTCCCAATAGCGTAGCACGTGCGGTTTAACACCGCACAGTTCGCTGACTTCGCCAATCGTGAAATACCGTTTGGCCGGGATCGGAGGCAAGACGACTTTTTCCATCGTCGATCAACCATCGTGGTGAATGATGTCGATTGAAAAACAGCAGTCAGACGGCGGGAAGCGCTCCGCATGGAATTGAGCAGAGCGCGCGCGATCAGCGGGTAAGCCCCGTTTCCACTCCCGTTTCGACCAATACCTTCAGTTTCTGGCTTGCATGAAAAGTGACCACACGGCGCGCCGCAATGGGAATGGCTTCGCCTGTCTTCGGATTGCGCCCCGGGCGCTGGGGCTTGTCACGCAACTGAAAGTTGCCGAAGCCGGACAGCTTGACGCTGTCGCCGCTCTCCAGCGCATCGCGGATAATTTCGAAGAAGGCTTCGACCATGTCTTTGGCTTCGCGCTTGTTCAGACCCACATGGTCGAACAGCATTTCCGCCAGCTCGGCTTTGGTGAGCGTCGGCGTGTCGTTGGATGCGCCGCCGTTCGAAGTCGCGGTATCTTGGGTCATGGCGCTACGCTGCGCCGAAAGAAGGGCTTCGAAATCACTCGAGTTGATTTGGTTCATATCGGTAAACGGCGTATGACGATGATGCCTGGGACCTCACTACAGACTTAGCCCCGCAACCGCGCGCCATGCACTCGAGCCAGGCGATCCACCAGCGTTTTGATGGCTGTGTCGACCGCTTCGTCCTGAAGCGTGCCGCCAGTATCTTGCAACGTTACACGGAAGGCAAGACTTTTCTCATGCTCTCCCAATCCACCGGAAGTATTTGATTTTGGACGGAATTCGTCGAAAAGCGCAACTCTTGTGACGTGCTTGCAGGCGGCTTCGGAACGCGCGTTTTCGAGCTCGTCCAGCAGCGCCTGAACCGGCACTTTCTGATCGACGACGACCGCGATATCGCGACGAACCAGCGGGAATTTCGATACCTCGGACGGCATAGGCAGCGCGCGTTCCATCAGCGCATCGGCTTCGATTTCGAAGAGGATCGGCGCGTTCGACAGGTCGTACTTTTGCAGCCAGCGCGGATGCAATTCACCGATCCAGCCCACCGCGCGCCCCGCCACTTCGATACGCGCCGAACGTCCCGGATGCAGCGCCGGATGCTCGGCCTTCACGAAGCGCGGCACGACCGGCGCGAAGAGCGCTTCGACATCGCCCTTGACGTCGAAGAAATCGACATTGCGCGACGGCACGGCCCATTGCTCTTCCAGCGCCGGACCATACGCAAGACCGCCGATCATCTTCGGCTGCGCGTAGCCTTCGATGGTCAGTTCGCCCTCTTTCACCGATGCATCACGCAGAAACACTCGCCCCGCTTCGAACACGCGCACGCGATCCTCGCTGCGGTTCAGGTTGTGGCGCAGCACTTCGATCAGGCTGCCGAACAGCGTCGTGCGCATGACGGAGCGCTGGCTCGCGATCGGGTTGAGCAGCTTGATTGGTTGCTCATTGCCAGCGAAATCCTTTTCCCACTCGGTATCGACGAAACTGAAGTTCGCCGTTTCCGCGTAGTCGCGTGCGGCGACTTCGTGGCGTAGCGTGTGAATGGAACGCTTCGTCTCGTCCGTGCGACGCATTTCGCTGCGCGCGACGGGCAGATTCGCCGGAATCTTCTCGAAGCCGTAGATACGCGCGACTTCCTCGATCAAGTCTTCCTCTATTTCGATGTCAAAGCGATATGGCGGCGGCGTGACGATGAAGTTATCGCCATCGCGCTCGAACACGAGGTTCATGCGCATGAAAATCTGCGCGATCTCTTCGGCATCGATCTTCACGCCGATGATGCGATTCGCGCGCGATACGCGCATGGTCACCGGCCTGCGGTCGGGCACGTTGACGATCTGGTCATCGACCGGACCAGCCTGGCCACCGCAGATGTCGAGAATCAGGCGCGAGATGCGCTCGATATGCTCAACCATCGTCAAATAATCGACACCACGCTCGAAGCGATGCGCTGCGTCCGTCGAGAAATTGTACTTGCGCGCTCGGCCACGGATGGCGTCCGGCCACCAGAACGCGGCTTCGAGATAAATGTTGGTCGTGTCCAGCGTGATGGCGGTGCTGTCGCCGCCCATGATGCCCGCCAGACTTTCTACCTGACGATCGTCAGCGATCACGCCGACGGTTTCATCGAGCTCGACGGTATTGCCGTTCAGCAGTTTGAGCGATTCGCCCTTCTTGCCCCAACGCACTTCGATGCTGCCGTGAATCTTGTCGAGATCGAATACGTACGTCGGACGGCCGAGTTCGAGCATCACGTAGTTCGAGATATCGACGAGCGCGGAAATGCTGCGCTGGCCCGCGCGTTCTAGGCGTTCGATCATCCATTGCGGCGTCTTGGCGTGAGCGTTCACGCCGCGAATCACGCGGCCCGAGAAGCGGCCGCACAGGTCCGTTGCGAGCACTTTGACTGGCAGTTTTTCGTCGAGCTTCACATCGACGGCGGGCATCTCCAGCGTCTTCAGTTCAGCGCCAGTGATCGCCGCAGTTTCGCGCGCGACGCCGAACACCGACAAGCAATCCGCCTTGTTCGGCGTGAGCTTGATTTCGAAGACGGTGTCGTCGAGGTTCAGCGCTTCGCGGATGTCCTGGCCGACCTTGGCATCGGCGGAGAGGATCATCAGGCCGCTGTGATCTTCGGACAGCTTGAGTTCGTGCGCCGAGCACAGCATGCCCTGGCTATCGACGCCGCGCAGTTTCGTCGGCTTGATATTGAACGGTTCACCGCCTGCTTCCGGCGACGGCAGAACCGCGCCGATCAACGCGACCGGCACCTTGATGCCCGGCGCCACATTCGGCGCGCCGCACACGATATTCAATTGCTCGCTCGTGCCGGCATCGACCTGACAGACGTTGAGTTTGCCCGCGTTCGGATGCTTCGCGACTTCGAGCACTTGGCCCACGACGATCTTCGTGGTCGACGGCACGACCGGGCGCAGGTCTTCGACTTCGAGGCCGGCCATGGTCAGTGCATGGGCGAGTTCGTCCGTGGTCAGCTTGGGATCGACGAAACTGCGGAGCCAGGATTCGGGGAATTGCATGTGTGTCTTCGTCTTCGTTCGAAATGTTTGGAGTCTCGTTCGGCTTCTTGAGCACCGAACCGCGCGCAGGTTTTTAGGCGAATTGACGCAGGAACCGCAGATCGTTCTCGAAGAACAGACGCAGATCCTGCACGCCGTAGTGCAGCATGGTCAGGCGTTCGAGCCCGCTGCCGAACGCGAAGCCGATATAACGCTCCGGGTCCAGTCCCATGTTGCGGATGACGGTCGGATGCACTTGGCCCGAGCCGGAGATTTCCAGCCATTTGCCCGCGTTCTTTCCGTGTTCGAACATCATGTCGATTTCAGCCGACGGCTCCGTGAACGGAAAATACGACGGACGGAAACGCACGAGAATGTCGTCGCGGTCGAAGAACTTTTTGAGGAAATCGGTGTAGACGCCCTTCAGGTCCGCAAAGCTGAGGTTCTCTTCGATCCACAGGCCTTCGACCTGATTGAACATCGGCGAATGCGTGGCGTCGCTGTCCACGCGATACGTGCGGCCCGGCACGATCACCTTGATCGGCGGCTTGTTCATGCGCGCGTAGCGCACCTGCATGGGGCTCGTGTGCGTGCGAAGCAGAAGCGGACGGCCTTCGGTGTCGTTGCCGTCGACATAGAACGTGTCCTGCATCGAGCGCGCCGGATGATTTTCGGGACTGTTGAGTGCGCTGAAGTTGTACCAGTCGGTTTCGATCTCGGGACCATCCGCCACATCGAAGCCGATCGAGCGGAACACTTGCTCGACGTGCTCCCACGTGCGCATGACCGGATGCAGCGAGCCAGCGCCCGCGCCGCGCCCTGGCAGCGTGACGTCGATGGCTTCCGCCGCGAGACGTTGATTTAAGAGCGCATCCGCCAGCGCCTGACGATGCGCGTTCAGCGCGGCTTCCACTTGCTGCTTCGCCTGATTGATGCACGCGCCTTCGGTCTTCTTCGTTTCCGGATCGAGCTTGCCCAAGCCCTTGAGCAGTTCTGTCAGTGCGCCGGACTTGCCGAGAAACCGTGCCTTCTCGTTTTCGAGCGTGTTGGCGTCGGCGGCGTTTTCAAAGGCGCTTTTCGCGTCGGCGACAATCTTGTCCAGATCCATGGATCCCATCTTTTCGAAGTTCTTGACTGAGGTTCGGTTTCTTGCGTGTCCTGTTCTACTGTGAGACAAGCCACATGCAAAACCGTCCGACCAACAAAAACGGGGCTCGGTGAGAGCCCCTTTTCTGCCTTTTGCCGTCGCCAACGTATTTCTACGATGCAGGCGACGAGAAGACGAAAACCACGCAGTGCTAATTTCGCAATTAGGCTGCAACGGCGGCTTTCACCTGCTTGACGATCGCAGTAAAAGCAGCCTTGTCGAACACAGCCATGTCAGCCAGCACCTTACGGTCGAGTTCGATTGAAGCCTTCTTCAGGCCGTTGATGAACACGCTGTAGGTCATATTGTGCTGACGCACCGCCGCGTTGATACGCGTGATCCACAGTGCGCGGAACACACGCTTCTTGTTGCGGCGATCGCGGTAAGCGTATTGGCCTGCGCGCATGACCGCCTGCTTGGCGATGCGATAGACGTTATTGCGACGGCCACGGTAACTCTTGGCCAGACGAATGATTTTCTTGTGACGGGCCCGTGCGGTAACCCCACATTTTACTCGAGGCATGTTGCGCTCCTTAAGTTAAGTTGAGATTAAGCGAACGGCAGCATTGCGCGGACGGAGTTCAGATCGGAATCGTGAACGGCCGTGGCACAACGCAGATGGCGTTTGTTCTTCGTGGTTTTCTTGGTAAGAATGTGGCGCTTGAAAGCCTGACCGCGCTTGACGGTACCGCCCGAACGCACCACGAAGCGCTTTGCAGCGCTTTTCTTAGTTTTCATCTTCGGCATAATTACTCCAGTCTATTAGATGGTCATAGGTGTGCGGTTGATCCCTGCCTGTTCGTAAAAACCAACCGGCCTGAACCCCTTCCCGCCCTTCGAAACCCACGCTCCTCCACTTGTGTTTGCGTTCGGTTCAGTGAAGAACCACCGCTTTTCGTGAGCCGCGCCAACGAAATAGCGGCTGCTCCGAGCCTGCGAACCTGCCGGCAATACCGCGCAGTTTGCCCTGACACTTTGACACTCAAGGCAGCGCGCGATCCATTGCTTTACTTACCCTTTTTTCTTCGGGGCAAGCACCATGATCATCTGGCGACCTTCCATCTTAGGCATTTGCTCGACCTGACCGTATTCGTCCAGATCCGCCTTCAGACGTTCGAGCATGCGCATGCCGATTTCCTGGTGCGCCATTTCACGACCGCGGAAACGCAACGTGATTTTCGTCTTGTCGCCGTCTTCGAGAAAGCGCGTGAGGTTGCGCAGCTTGATGTTGTAATCACCGTCATCCGTGCCGGGGCGGAATTTGACTTCCTTCACCTGCACGATCTTCTGCTTCAGTTTCGCCTCGTGCTGCTTCTTGGCTTCCGAGTACTTGAATTTGCCGTAGTCCATCAAACGGCACACGGGCGGCGATGCCTGCGGCGCGATTTCGACCAGATCCACGTCGAGCTGTTCCGACTGACGGAACGCCTCGGCCAGCTTCACGATACCGAGCGGCTCGTTGTCCACTCCGACCAAACGCACTTCCGGCGCAGTGATTTCACCGTTGATGCGATGTGATGACTTATCAGTAGCAGTAGCGATGTTACGTTTCCTCTAAAAAATGAAAAAACAAGTGCGCTGCGAGTGACTTATCTGAACGCCCGCACTTCCTGCTGCAGACGCTCCAGAAAAGCGTCGACCGGCATGACGCCCAGATCGACACCACCACGAGCACGCACGGCTACGATTTGCGCCTCACGCTCCTTGTCGCCGACGACCAGTAAATACGGCAGCTTTTGCAGCGTGTGCTCGCGTATTTTATAGCTAATCTTCTCATTGCGCAAATCGCACTCCACTCTAAATCCTTGTTTTTGCAACGATTGGGCCAGATTGGACGCGTATTCTGCCTGACTTTCGGCAATATTTAGTACGACAGCCTGCACAGGCGACAGCCACGGTGGCATCGCACCAGCGTAGTGCTCGATCAGAATACCGAGGAAGCGCTCCATCGATCCGACGATCGCACGGTGAAGCATCACCGGACGGCGGCGGCTGTTGTCTTCCGCGACGTATTCCGCGCCGAGACGCTCCGGCAGCACCATGTCGAGCTGCAGCGTGCCGCATTGCCACGAACGGCCGAGCGCATCCTTTATGTGGTATTCGATCTTCGGACCGTAAAACGCTCCTTCGCCCGCCAGTTCCTCCCACTGCAACCCGCACGCGGTCAGCGCTTCGCGCAAGCCTTGTTCCGCGCGATCCCAGGTTTCGTCGGTGCCGACGCGCTGTTCAGGGCGCAGCGACAGTTTGATGTCGATCTGATCGAACCCGAAATCCTTGTACACGTTGATCGCAAGGGTGTTGAAGGCGACCGATTCGGCGATGAACTGATCTTCGGTACAGAAGATGTGCGCGTCGTCCTGAACGAAGCCGCGCACGCGCATCAGGCCGTGCAGCGCGCCCGACGGCTCGTTGCGATGGCACGAACCGAACTCCGCGTAACGCAGCGGCAGATCACGATACGAACGCAGACCGTGGTTAAACACCTGCACGTGGCCGGGGCAGTTCATCGGCTTGATCGCGTAATCGCGCTTCTCCGACTCGGTCGTGAACATGTTTCCACGATAGTTCTGCCAGTGACCCGACGTTTCCCACAGCGAACGGTCCATGACCATCGGCGTCTTGATTTCGAGGTAACCGGCTTCGTTCACGCGGTAGCGCATGTACTGCTCGACCTGCTGCCACAGCGACCAGCCCTTCGGATGCCAGAACACCATGCCCGGCGCTTCGTCCTGAAGATGGAACAGGTCGAGTTGCTTGCCGAGCTTGCGGTGATCGCGCTTCTCGGCTTCTTCGAGCATGTGCAGGTACTGATCCTGATCTTCCTTCTTCGTCCAGGCGGTGCCGTAGATGCGCTGAAGCTGCTCGTTCTTCGAGTCGCCGCGCCAGTACGCGCCCGCGACCTTCATCAGCTTGAAGACCTTCAGCTTGCCGGTGGACGGCACGTGCGGGCCGCGGCACAGGTCGATGAAATTGCCATGCGAGTACAGGCGAATCTCGTCGCTTTCCGGAATCGACGAAATGATCTCGGCCTTGTACGCCTCGCCGATGCTCTTGAAATACTCGACCGCCTCATCGCGCGTTACGACGCGGCGCGACACCGGCTCGTTTTTCTGCGCGAGTTCCTGCATACGCTTTTCGATCTTTTCGAGATCTTCCGGCGTGAAAGGACGGCTATACGAGAAGTCGTAGTAAAAGCCATTGTCGATGACTGGCCCGATGGTCACCTGCGCTTCCGGAAACAGATCCTTGACTGCGTAGGCCAGCAAGTGCGCGGTGGAATGGCGCACGACATCGACGCCTTCCGGATCCTTGTCCGTGACGATGGCGAGCGACGCATCTTTGTCGATCAGAAACGAGGTATCGACGGGTTCTCCGTTGAGCTTGCCGGCGAGCGCCGCCTTGGCCAGCCGCGCGCCGATCGATGCCGCAACTTCCGCGACGGTCACCGGGTGGTCGTATTGTCGGACCGACCCATCAGGCAAACGTACCGAAACCATATCGTTCTCCAGGACGCCGGCGCACGCCGGACGAATTCATTTAAGCATTGCCCCGCGATAATCCATAGAAAATCGACGGGCAAAAAATGCGGCCCCGCTATTCGAGGGGTCACATTCACTTTTCACACATACCGCGAAACAATTTGGCAGAAAGCGAATTAGGTCCTCGACTAGTGTTGTGAGCTAAAAATTAATTGAATGATTAGCTGCTTGTAGTACTGTGCGGTGGACGGCACGTACTTCAAGAGGTGGCGAAGAGCGGAAGACCCAAGGCGGAACTCGTGTTGAGTGACTCGGAGCGCGAACAACTCA
>LELG01000081.1 GCA_001045575.1 Candidatus Burkholderia pumila | reverse complement strand
CACCAATCGCTATCTCGGCTCCCTTGGCCTTCCATCGTTGCGTCGATAGCCGGGCCAACCGATCACCAATCCGAATCGCTGTGTACGGACCCTTATGCGCGGTTGTGGGGGGGGGGCGGGCCGTGAGGCCCGCCCCTATACCGATTTTGGTGGCGAATCAGGATATTTTCTGGCTCCCATAAATCCTTGATCTTACAAGGGTTGAGTTTTTCTTGAGTATTGGTTAAAAAATCGGATCATTTACTGTATCACATTCGCCACCAAAATAATGCATCGCACAAAACCCCTCGCTCAAGTGAGAAGGAAGTTTGAAACCTAAACTTCATATAGAGCTAATTTTTTGGTTAAACTATTGCCGGATGGTTCGAGCTGGTTCTTCGATTTTGGGATTAATTTTTGAGTCTTTCATTTTCAGCTTTTAGGTTGCTAATTTCGGAATTTTTTTGGTGAATCTGCTTTACAAAATTCCCATAAGTTAATTTTAGCTGATCAATTTCCAATTACCAGTACTAAGTTTAATTTGTTCATCTTTAACCTGCTCAAGCATTTCCTTCAGGTCAAGTGCATATTTTTCCTTTACTTCATTGATCATAACTTTGCTGGATAAAAACCTGTTTCCAATGAATCAAGCACATCCTGGATGGCTTTTCATAATTGGTAGATAATACCTTGTCTACAACTTCATAAAAATATTTAAGTTATTTGTGTTCTCTCATAGACTCTTTGACTCCTCGTTTTAGTTATTAATATATTATATATATGTGGCATGCGATTTCTCCTCTGTTATTTTAATTATTCGCTATTAATTAATTTATTGGATTATCACATGTTGTCAAGATGGCAAGGAAAACCTTGCCATCACTCATTATGAAAAGCTAGCCCTGCTAGCTTTCGTGAGCCCCAAAAAAACTGCGGGTTTTCTGGACGTTCCGGCACCACAAATGAAAAAGACTAACTGAATCGTTAGCCTTTTTCATTTGTGGGATATGGTGAACCTTAGAAATTGAGCTTGACAGGGTAACTCAATCCATCAATGATGTTTTTCAAGTTTATCAAGATTTTGTTGTGCTGATAAATATTAGCTTGTCTAGATGCTCACCAAGCCGCCTTGAGGCATTTTTTGAATATCCATTTTCCATTTTTGACAGATTCTAGGTAATCTATAAATTTGGATTCCAGAATCATTTTATGCAAGGTAATTTTTCTCACGCTGTTTGAGTTTTCCCCTTCTCAATGTCAAAATAAATTAGTTTCTCATCTTTCACAATTTGGAAAATTTTTTAAGGAAGCTAGTTCCTCAAAATTCCTCAATTCTTGCACCAGTAAACAGGGTAAAAATTGGTAGCCGGTAATAATCTGGCTTGAACATAAATTCCTTATACCAATGGAGATTTTCAAAAATGAGCTTTAGCTCGCCTTAAATCATCATCATTGTTGATATTGTTCAACTGCATGCCATTGGACAGGACAATATCAAGTTTGTCTAGGTTCCCATTTTTTTGAGAATACCGGAGAAATCTGTAATTTTTGGCTTCATGGCAAGCTCAAGATTCATTCTCAAGATTCATTGCTACTGCAATAATTTTAGCTTGATGGAAATCTTTGGTATATAACGATTTCCTGTATTTTTTGCCTTAAAATATAACATGAAACAATAAGTAGTAAATCGATTTTTGAGAAGGTGGGGGAGCTTGTGGCTCAAATTCGTGCACCTATCATGTCACCAAAGAAAAAGCTCTCGTTCAATGAAATCAAGGATTTATAAGATGGTGGCGAATCAGGGATTCGAACCCCGGACCTGCGGATTATGATTCCGTCGCTCTAACCGACTGAGCTAATTCGCCATAAACTAATATTATACTGAACACTGAAACGACTGTCAAGCCATGCCATTCTTCGCAAACTCTTAACGAACCAGAAGGGCGGCACGACGCACATCAATCCTCGTGATACACGTTCGACTTGCGCGTGTCCTTTACGAACAGTATGCCGATCACGAACGTCGCCAGCGCGATCACGATCTGATACCACAGGCCCGAATAAATATCAAATATCCCCGCGCGCCGCGACGATCGCGAACGCCGGCAGAAACCCGCCGAACCAGCCATTGCCGATGTGATACGGCAGCGACATCGACGTGTGGCGAATCCGCGCCGGGAACATCCCGACCAGCATCGCCGCGATCGGGCCATAAACCATCATCACGAAGATCACGAGAATGGTCAGGATCACGATCGCTATCGGCCAGTTGATCAGCGCCGGATCGGCCTTCGACAGATAGCCCGATAGCCCGCGCTCTTCAGCGTGCCCGCCGGCGCGGCTACGTTCTCGTAGTTCAGACCGGCCTTCGACAGCGCCTTGGCAATATCGCAGGACGAAGTGAACTTCGACGTGCCACCGGATTGAGCTGGAACGAGCACTCGTTCGGATTGGCGATGACGACGATAGGCGACTTCTGCGTCGTGGCTTCGAGCATCGGGTTCGTGTAGTGCGCGAGCGCCTTGAACAGCGGGAAGAAGCTCAGCGCGGCAATCAGGCAGCCCGCCATGATGATCGGCTTGCGCCCGATACGATCGGACAGCGACCCGAAGAACACGAAGAACGGCGTGCCGATCAGGAGCACCACGGCGACTATGATGTTCGCGCTGATGCCATCGACCTTGAGCGTTTGCGTGAGGAAGAATAGCGAGTAGAATTAACTAATGTATCGTACAATTGGTCTGGTCCGCCGTCAGACCGAACAGCGCGAGAAGCACGATCTTCAGGTTTTCCATTCACCGAACGCTTCCGTGAGCGGCGCCTTCGACGTCTTGTCTTCGGCCTTGATGCGCTCGAACACCGGCGATTCGTGCAGCTTCATCCGGATCCACACGGAAACCGCGAGCAGCAGGATCGACACAAGGAATGGCACGCGCCGAATTTTTCTTCGCCGACCATAGTGCGAACGGCGAGAACCACGATCAGCGAAATGAACAGGCCGAGCGTCGCCGTGGTCTGAATCCACGCGGTCCACGTGCCGCGCTTGTTCGATGGCGCATGCTCCACCACTTACGTCGCCGCGCCGCCGTACTCGCCGTCGAGCGCGAGACCTTGCAGCAGGCGCATCGCAATGAAGATGATCGGAGCCGCGATGCCTATCGAGCGTATCCGGGCAAGAAGCCGATGAGGAACGTCGACAAGCCCATGATGACGATGGTCACCAGGGATGTGTATTTCGACCGACCATGTCGCCGAGCCGTCCGAACACGATCGCGCCGAAGGGGCGCACTGCGAAACCCGCCGCGAAGCCGAGCAGCGTGAAGAGAAACCGGCGGTCGAATTGACGCCCGAAAAGAACGTCTTGCTGATGTAGATGGCGAGCGAGCCCGCCAGATAGAGAAGTCGTACCACTCGAACACCGTGCCGAGCGACGACGCGAAGATGACTTTCTTCTCCTCCGCCGTCATGGGCGCGTGTGATATGCGCTGTTCGACCGTAGCCATGAATCGTCTCTTGTACTGGTTTTCGTGTCCCATTCGTATTCATCGGGCCGCGCGGGACGGTCCGGTGGAATAGATTACTGGAACGGAAACTTATGGTTCTGACGCTCAGGGTTTGTCCCGCATAGGAAAAAACCTGCTGCAGGCTCACGCGTACCAGCGTTCCGGACAGTCGCGGCGCGTCTTAGTAAACGTGGTCTTCCAGCGCGAGCGTGCCGCCATGCATCGCCGTAATCTCCTTGACGATAGCAAGGCCCAGTCCGCTTCCACCGCCCTCGCGCCCGAGGATACGATAGAATCGAATCGCTCGACCACGCGCCCGCGCTCCGCCGCCGGAATGCCCATGCCCGTGTCTTCCACTTCGAGATGCACGCGGTCGAGATCGGCCTCGTCGATCCGCACGCGCACCGTGATTCGGCCGTCGGCGGGCGTGTGGCGACGCGGATATCGTTGCCGCGCAGCATATCGTCCCGAAACTCGACGATGCCCGGCTGTGGCCGGTCGTCCTCATGCGGCAAGGACATGTCGCGGTCGCCGCCGACGAGTTCGCCGCGGCATGCCAAGCACTTGGAAGAACAAGCTGTCGGCACGCAGGAAATCGCGGGTGGCGTCGGGCAGCCGCAGTTCGGCGACGTCATTGACCGGCTGGATTTGCCGCGCGATTGACATAGGCATCGGCTTCGATGCGCGCGATCGAATGGCCCGTTGGCGATGGACTTTGCGACGATATAGGTGACCGCGATGCTCATCGGCCAAAGCAAAAGCAGCGGCGCGAGCATCCAATCAAGAATCTCGCCGAACAGCGAGCGCGGATGCGTGTCGGCGCCGAGCTCAAGTTCGTCGAGCGGGGCGAAAGGGTTTGGCATCGGAATTGGATAAGGCTTGTGCGCTTTTTGTTCGACGGGAATGCGCGGTCGATACTATCTTTATTGATGCGCTGCCGTAGCCGGAGCGTTCGACGCTTTCTCCAGCGTGTAACCGAGTCCGCGTACCGTGATGATCTTCGCGCCGCCCGGCTCGATCTTCTTCCTCAGTCGATGCACGTAGATCGATGCACGTAGACCTCGATGGTGTTATTGCTGACTTCCTCGCCCCACTCGCACAAATGATTGACGAGCTGTTCCTTCGATACCAGCCCAGCCGGCCCGTTCGTTGCAACAGCACTTCGAGCACGCCGACAGATCGATGACCTGTTCGCCGATGGTTGCGATGCGCCCGACCTGATCGAACGACAGCGAGCCATGTTTGACTACGGTCGGTCCGCCGCCCGCGCCACGACGCGTGAGCGCACGCACGTGTGCTTTGACTTTGAGTGAAGGGTTTGGCTATATAGTCATCGGTGCCGAGGTCGAGTTCCTTCACTCTTTCGTCAACGCTGTCGGCTGCGGTGAGGATCAGCACCGGCATCTGCGAATTGTGTGCGCGCAAGCACCGGAGCACTTCGAGCCAGGGTATGAGAGGCAGGCCGAGGTCGAGAATCAGGAGGTCGAAAGGTTGCAGCGTGAGGGCGGTATCGGCCTCGATTCCATGCTTCACATGATCGACGGCGTAACCCGATTGGCGGAATGATCGAACCAGGCCATCCGCGGGTATGCTGTCGTCTTCGGCAATGAGGATTCGCATCGTCGTGTGCGCCTTGGTGTCCCTCGGCATTGCCCTCATCGCTTGTCGCCCGGCGCGGCGGTCTCCAGGTGTTGTGGTTTTTGCAAGTTCGGCGCGGCGTGGAAAAAAAAGCTGCACCGCGGTTTTCGGGCTTGCAAAAAATACTGTTTTTTATACAGTGTTTGCGTGAGTGGGAAAGGCGGATTTGCGTGCTCGGATCGAGCAGCAGAAAGCCTGTGAACACTGCCTTAGACGCCGTTCATCATAGCAAAGGACGACTCATGGAAGAAAGCAAGAAAGGCCCGGCTGGAATGACTGCGGAAAAGAGCAAGGCATTGGCTGCAGCGCTCTCGCAGATCGAAAAGCAATTCGGCAAAGGGTCGATCATGCGGCTCGGCGCAGGTGAGGCGGTCGAAGACATTCAGGTGGTCTCAACCGGTTCACTCGGACTGGACATCGCGCTGGGCGTCGGCGGTTTGCCGCGCGGCCGCGTCGTGGAAATCTACGGTCCGGAATCGTCAGGCAAGACCACGCTCACGCTGCAGGTAATCGCGGAGGTGCAAAAGCTCGGCGGCACGGCGGCGTTCATCGACGCGGAACACGCGCTGGATGTGCAGTACGCATCGAAGCTCGGCGTGAACATTCCGGAACTGCTCATCTCGCAGCCGGACACGGGCGAACAGGCGCTGGAAATCGCGGATGCGCTGGTGCGCTCCGGTTCCATCGACATGATCGTCATCGACTCGGTCGCGGCGCTCGTGCCGAAGGCGGAAATCGAAGGCGAAATGGGCGACTCGCTGCCGGGTCTGCAAGCGCGTCTGATGTCGCAGGCGCTGCGCAAACTGACCGGCACCATCAAGCGTACGAACTGCCTAGTTATCTTCATCAACCAGATCCGCATGAAGATCGGCGTCATGTTCGGCAACCCGGAAACCACCACGGGCGGTAACGCGCTGAAATTCTACTCGTCGGTGCGTCTGGACATTCGCCGCATCGGCTCCATCAAGAAGAACGACGAAGTCATTGGCAACGAAACGCGCGTGAAGGTCGTGAAGAACAAGGTGTCACCGCCGTTCCGCGAAGCCATCTTCGATATTCTTTATGGCGAAGGCATTTCGCGTCAGGGCGAGATCATCGACCTGGGCGTGCAGGCGAAGATCGTCGACAAGGCGGGTGCCTGGTACAGCTACAACGGCGATCGTATCGGTCAGGGCAAGGACAACGCGCGGGAATTCCTGCGTGAGAATCCGGATATCGCTCGTGAGATCGAGAACAAGATCCGCGAATCGCTGGGCGTAGCGGCGATAGGCGAAGCGGTCGTTGCAAATGCCGCTGAGACGGCGGACGACGAGTAAGTTCTCTTCGTAGCCGGTCAGTCAGATGCAAAGAAGCCGGTTCGGATCGAAGGCGGGCAGTCTGGGCGCAACGCGCGCGCGGACTGACGCTGACGGTTCGGACCGCGCGGATAAGCTGGCTTCAGAAGGTGCAAATCACGCCAAGAATCGCGCTCGGAGCGTCTGGAGTACGCGCGGGCGCTGATGAAGCAATCCACCGAGCAGCCGAAGGCTTTGCGGCGCCAGATGCGTGCGCTCGGCTATCTCTCCCGCCACGAATACTCGCGCGCCGAACTCTCCCGCAAGCTCAAACCGTACGCCGAAGAAACCGATTCGCTGGAGACCATCCTCGACGAATTGGAATGCGACGGCTGGCTCTCGAACGAACGCTTCGTGGAAAGCGTCGTGCATCGGCGGGCGACGCGCATGGGCGGCAAGCGCATCATCGATGAATTGAAATGGCATGCGGTCGGCGAGACGCTCATCAGCGAAACGGCCCGCGCTCAAGCCCATATGGCAGAAAAATTCGGCGCGCCGCCGCAATCACCGGAAGAACGCGCAAAGCAAGCCCGCTTTCTGGCGGCGCGGGGCTTCTCGGGCAGCACCATCGGCAAGATACTGAAGGGCGGCGACGAAGATCTGGACGGCGACTACGCAGACGATTGACCGGGCGCAACAAGAGCATGCGGCCATCTATCGCATTGAATTTTCACGATTCCTTGCTCAACCCTGTGCCCGCACGTTTCGTCCATAGGGGCCATCGCCGGCTCGAAATACCCGCTATGCTAAAATGCCACAGTTTTCTCCGTTCCGGCGCTTGAGTCCAGCATGCCTCTTTCATCGCCCGTTTCCCGACAATTGTGCCATCAGCGCAAGATTCGGCTGGAAGCGTTCGAGCGAGATGACGGGCTGTGGGGATATCGAAGCCTGTCTAACCGATGAAAAGCCGCGCGATATCCTCTCGCGACGAGCGTCCGGCCACCTGCCTGCCGATCCATGAACTCTGGCTGCGCATCATCATCGACCGCACGTTCACCATTGTCGATGCCGAGGTATCGTCGCAATGGGTGCCTTATGGTCGGCTTTGCGCCGAGTCGAATTCTGCGTATCGGCAACTCATCGGACTCAATCTGTTCAAGAGTTTTTGCTGCGAAACCAATCAGCGGCTGCGCGGCGTTGCTGGCTGCACGCATCTCACCGAGTTGTGCGCAGTCTTGCCGATCGCAGCCGTTCAGGCGTTCGCGGGCGAAGCGTGGAATGTCCAGAACGGCAGTCCTTTCGAGCACGCAGAGCCAGATCAATCGAATGCAACGGAAGAGTATTCGCCGTTTCAGTTCGGCCGCTGTCATGCCTTGCGTTTCGACGGGCCTGCGGTCAGGGAGCATTACCCGCGCTGCGTCGACTACAGGCTCAGGCCGGAAAAAATAGACGGCCGGAAGCGCAAGCCTCACGAACGGTCATCGAATCCAAAACCAGAATCGACGAAATAAGCGGTTCAAACTCCTAGAAGTTCACTCCAACTCTCAGACTGAAGGAATCACGCATGAAGATTCACGAGTATCAGGGTAAGGAAATCTTGCGGAAATTCGGCGTCGCTGTCCCGCGCGGTACACCCGTGTTCTCGGTGGATGATGGGGTCAAGGCCGCGGAAGAGCTAGGCGGCCCGGTTTGGGTCGTCAAGGCGCAAATTCACGCTGGCGGCCGCGGTAAGGGCGGCGGCGTGAAGGTTGCGAAATCGATCGAACAGGTCCGCGAGTACGCGAACCAGATCCTCGGCATGCAGCTCGTCACGCGCCAGACCTGCCCGGAAGGCCAGAAGGTCAATCGCCTGCTGATCGAAGAAGGCGCGGACATCAAGAAGGAATTGTATGTCGGCCTCGTGCTGGACCGCGTTTCGCAGAAGATCGTCGTGATAGCGTCGAGCGAAGGCGGCATGGATATCGAAGAAGTCGCGGAAAAGACGCCGGAACTGCTGTACAAGTTCGCCGTCGAGCCGTCGACCGGCCTGAAGGACGCAGACGCCGATGACCTCGCACGCAAGATCGGCATTCCAGACGCATCGATCCCGCAAGCCCGCGCGATCCTGCAAGGCCTGTACAAGGCGTTCTACGAAACCGACGCATCGCTCGCGGAAATCAACCCGCTGATCGTGACCGGCAACGGTAAGGTCATCGCACTGGACGCGAAATTTAACTTCGACACCAACGCGCTGTTCCGCCATCCGGAAATCGTCGCGTACCGCGATCTGGACGAAGAAGATCCGGCTGAAGTCGAAGCATCGAAGTTCGATCTCGCGTACATCTCGCTCGATGGCAACATCGGCTGTCTGGTGAATGGCGCAGGTCTGGCGATGGCGACAATGGACACCATCAAGCTGTTCGGCGGCGAGCCGGCCAACTTCCTGGACGTCGGCGGCAGTGCAACGACCGAGAAGGTCACGGAAGCCTTCAAGCTGATGCTGAAGAACCCGAACCTGAAAGCGATTCTCGTCAACATCTTCGGCGGCATCATGCGTTGCGACGTGATCGCGGAAGGCGTGATCGCGGCGTCGAAGGCAGTGCACCTGCAAGTGCCGCTCGTCGTGCGCATGAAGGGCACGAACGAAGACCTCGGCAAGAAGATGCTGGCTGAATCCGGTCTGCCAATCATCTCGGCCGACAGCATGGAAGAAGCCGCGCAGAAGGTCATCGCGACAGCCGAAGGTAAGTAAGGCGCATGCGCTTTCCTGTCTCAAAAGAGCGCTCACCAGATACGAATGGCGGCGCAAAGTATGTGCGTGAGCGACGCCAAACGAACAGAGGTCATTACATGTCGATTCTGATCAACAAAGACACGAAGGTCATCACGCAGGGCATCACCGGCAAGACCGGCCAGTTCCACACATGCGCTTGCCGCGAGTATGCAAACGGCCGCAAAGCCTACGTCGCGGGCGTAAATCCTAAGAAAGCCGGCGAAGACTTCGAAGGCATTCCAATCTACGCTTCGGTCAAGGAAGCGAAGGCTGAAACCGGCGCAACCGTGTCGGTCATCTATGTCCCGCCCGCAGGCGCTGCCGCCGCAATCTGGGAAGCCGTCGAAGCGGATCTCGATCTCACAATCTGCATCACGGAAGGCATTCCGGTTCGTGACATGCTGGAAATCAAGGACCGCATGCGCCGCGAAAATTGCAAGACGCTGCTGCTCGGACCGAACTGCCCCGGCACCATCACGCCGGGTGAGCTGAAGATCGGCATCATGCCGGGTCACATCCACAAGAAGGGCCGCATCGGTGTGGTGTCGCGCTCGGGTACGCTGACGTACGAAGCAGTCGGTCAGTTAACGGCGCAGGGTCTTGGCCAGTCGTCGGCGGTCGGTATCGGCGGCGATCCGATCAACGGTCTGAAGCACATCGACGTCGTGAAGATGTTCAACGACGATCCGGACACGGACGCCGTCATCATGATCGGTGAGATCGGCGGCCCGGACGAAGCGAACGCTGCGTACTGGATCAAGGACAACATGAAGAAGCCGGCCGTCGGCTTCATCGCGGGTGTGACGGCGCCTCCGGGCAAGCGCATGGGCCACGCAGGCGCGCTGATCTCGGGCGGTGCGGACATGGCTGACGCGAAGCTGGAAATCATGGACGCGTGCGGCATCAAGGTCACGAAGAACCCGTCGGAAATGGGTCGCCTGCTGAAGTCGGTGATCTAAAACCGGCGCGATTCGGAAGGGTCGGGTCTGGTACGCTTACTGAATCCTTTCGTCTCAATTTTTTGAAAAACGAGGGAACGTTGGCTTCCTCGCTTTTTTCTTTTCCATGCTCGAATTTTTTACGACGCTCCACTGGAGCGCGGTCGTTCAGATCATCGTCATCGATATCCTGCTCGGCGGGGATAACGCGGTCGTGATTGGGCTCGCTTGCCGCAATCTGCCCGAGCAGCAGCGCACGCGCGGGATCGTACTCGGCACGCTCGGAGCCATTGCGTGGCGTGTCGTGCTGATCGCGTTCGCGGTCATGCTGCTCGACATTCCGTTCCTCAAGTTCATAGGCGGCCTGTTGCTGCTATGGATCGGCGTCAAGCTGATGCAGCCGGATCACGACGATCACCAGATCAACGCGTCCGACCGGCTGTGGGCGGCCGTGAAGACGATCATCGTCGCTGATGCGGTCATGAGCCTCGACAACGTCATCGCCATTGCGGGCGCGGCGGACCCGCAGCATCGGCTCGCGCTGGTGATTTTCGGGCTGATCGTGAGCATTCCGCTGATCGTGTGGGGCAGCACGCTGGTGCTCAAACTGCTGGATCGCTTTCCCATTGTCGTGCTGCTCGGCGCGGGCTTGCTCGGGTGGATCGCGGGCGGGTTGATCATCGACGATCCGTTCATCGACCGCTGGCCTGCACTTAACACGGAGCTCGCTATTTATGCGGCTCACGCGGCGGGCGTGCTGCTTGTCGTGGCCGTTGGCTGGCTGTTGAAACGTCGCGCGCTCGCGCAACAGGCCCGGCGCGCCGCAAGCTGACGCGCTTACGCATTGTCCTAAGCCAATTCGGCTGACTGCCGGAAAAGCGGCTTCCTCAATACGATCGAAAGCGTCTCCTCGCATCATGCGGCGGGCGCTTTTTTCTTATCGAGGTTGCAATGACGATGATGGTTTTTACTACAGTATCCGCGCACGATGAGCGGCGCGGCATGCAAACGTGGTTCCGCTACGCGCAGAAAGCAGCAGCAAGAGGCTTCACGCTGATCGAACTGATCGACAACGATTCCGGCCAGATCACGATCGCCTATACGACGCGCGTCGCGCCTGCGGGATCGAATACGCTCGTGCTGGTGCCATCCGCGCCCGACAACGCCGATACGCCGACGGCACGCATCGCGCTGGTACGTGGCTCGGTTCAGGCGGGCCGCTGACGTGGGAATGCTTCGCGGGCGGCAAAACGTCGTCGCCGCTGCTTGCGCCGGGAGCGGGTCCGTCGCCTGCCTGTTGGCGGCCACGCTGCCGGCCAATCTTGCGCCACCGGAGTGCCGTGCCTGATGGAATGAAGGAACCTGCGGTGGCGGAGCGAATGGCGTCCCCGTCCTTCGCCGCCACGCAAGCAAACGCAAGCAAACGCATTTTTCGTGGCATTTCTGGGTATCTACCGGACACGGCGCACAAAGTTTGTATAGTGGGTGCGCCGGTTGGTGCGATACGCACGTTCGTGTCCGTATGCCCCCACGTTGCGGGGCATCGACTAGAGGGTTATTAAATCGGCCTTGGCCGGATTACCATGCCCTCCACAGGCGATCCCCTTGCGGGCCGCAATTTAAGCAGTAGACGTACTGTTTGTGAGCACGGTTTCTTTTAGCGGGACCCCGAGTAGGTCCCGCCCAGTCAGCGGATTCATCTCCGCCGACAGGGCGGAATGATGTGTGCATTTCCTGCGCCACTAGTCCATTAAACCATGAATTGCACCGGATGCGTCGAGTTGGATCGGAATACTTCCACTTCAGTGGGACAGCCTGCTTGTTGTCTTGACGGATGTAGCGCATGAGCTTCTTGTCGAGATCTTTGGTGCTGTTGAATATCCCGCGCGTGATGACGTCGCGCTGGATGCGGGCAAACCCGTTCTCGACCTGATTGAGCCATGACGAATACGTGGGGGTGTAATGCATCGAGACGTTCGTATGGTTAGCCAGAAAAGTTTGAACGGCGTCCGTTTTGTGGCTGCTCACGTTGTCGCAGATCATATGAATCTCCTTTCCGGCGGGCTGCGCCGATACCACCTCGGTGAGAAACGCGACGAACTGGACACTGGTATGGCGTGGAGCAG
>LELG01000080.1 GCA_001045575.1 Candidatus Burkholderia pumila | reverse complement strand
ATCGCAAAGACCGGATGTTGCCGCTCTGGCCCGCATCCAGCGAAACGTCATCACGCGCGGGATATTCAACAGCATCAAAGATCTCGACAAGAAGCTCATGCGCTACATCCGTCAATACAACAAGCAGACTGTCCCGCTGAAGTGGAAGTATTCCGATCCAACTCGACGCATCTGGTACAATTCATCTGGTTCAATGGACTAGACTAGCCGGCTGCGTTCGTACGCGAAGCGAGCAAGGCATTCCTCGTGTGGACGCGCTCGACGTTCTCTATCCGCGCCGACAGCGACCTCACGCATCTCGTGCTGATCCGCGTGGGCGCGAGCATCGGCATCTGTCAGGCGGCGCTCGCCAGAAGATTCTCTGGTCCGCGTGCTGCCCAAAGTCTTCGCGCTGCAAGGCCGTTTTCGATGCCCTGGCCGATGGCCTGCAACGCTACGCGCGCTAGAAACAGGCCTGCTCGCGCGACGACCGATCGTCCCTGTTCAGGCGAGCGCGAAACAGCGACCATCAGGCACGATCCCAAAGGAAACCCGTCGTGACTTTTTTTTCAGCGCCAATCTTCTGCTCGCGTGATCGGCTTACTTTGTCGGCACGGCGAGCCCCGGCCCGAGTAATCTGGCGATCATATCCATTGCGAGCACCTCCGAGCGGCGCGCGGCGTATGCGCACGGCGCGCTGCTGCATCTGACCAATCCGAAGGCGATTCCCGTGTGGATGTCCGTCGCCACGCTCGGCTCGTCCGCCGGTCAGGGCACGCTGCACATGCTCGCGGTCGTCGCGGGCTGCCTGTGCATCAGCGTATGCGTGTTCGGCGGATACGCGGCGCTGTTCTCGATGCCGTCCGCCCGGCGCATCTACGCGCGCATCCAGCGCGTGCTCGACGCCGGTCTCGCGCTCGTGTTCGGCGCGGCAGGTCGGCGCGGCAGGCATCCGGCTGCTGACGTCGCGCTGACGCAAATTTATCGGCAGGCTTTACGTCGCGCGCCTTCCGCGTCTAGTCTCCAGATCCAGATAGACGCCGATCCAACCCGCCGAAGCAGATGCACACCGACGATTCCCCGCCGAACATCGCCGCCGCGCCACTGGGCAACGCTCGACGCCTTCACGCAAATCGTCCGCGAATCCTTTGTCTCGCTCGGACGCGAACTCATCGCCATCAAACCCAACGCAGCACGCGCCCGCTTCCGCCACGCAGCGATGCTGTCGGTTGCGCTCGCCGTCGCGCTGGCCTACGCATTTCATCTGCATAACATAACATCTGGTGGGCCGCCATCAGCGGTTTCGCAGTGATGCAGTCCAGGTTCTCCGCGTGCGCGCAACGCGGCGTGCATCGTGTGCTGGGGACGGTCGCGTGCGCGCTGATCGGCGCAAGCGCGGGGCCGCTCACGGCAATACGCCGTGGCTGTTTGTGCCGCTGCTCGGGCTGATCGCGGGCGTGTCGGTGTTTCGCGCGCTCGTGCCGGACGCGGGCTATGCGTGGGTGCTCGGCGCGATGACCTCGCTGATGGTCACGTTCGAAGCGCATCGGCTGGATTCGGCGGCGGCGACAGCGTCGTTCGCGTTGCTGCGCGTGGGCGACGGTGGTGGTCGGGACGCTCGCATGCGTGGCCGTTTCGGCGCTGTTTCATGCGGGCGTGCAACAGTACCGCAGACGCAAGGGTGTGGCGCGCCCGTGTCGAACGCGCTGGCGGCGTCGACGATGGACCGTGTCGATGGATGCAATTTCACGACGCCCGTCGTCACCGTCATTCCTCCATCCGACGCCGCACAGACCGTGCAGGCGCTCAAAGCCACGCACGCGGCCCGCGCCGAACGCGCCGCGCTCGCCATGCGCCGCCGGCTCGCGTGGCAAAGCGCGTGGTCGGTGATGATTCTCGCCTCGCTTGCTTACGCGTTCTATCTTGCCGAGATTTGCGCAAGCGCTGGTGACGGCCATCGCGGTGCTGATTCTGCCTGCGTCGACGCTCGGCAAGTCCAAGCGCAGGCCGATCGTCATGCGCATGGTGCAGCGGTTCATCGGCTGTCTGCTGGCGGGCGCGCTGAATCTCGCGCTCCTGCCGTTATTGAGCGATGACGTCGCCTGCATACTCGTGCTGTGTGCGGGCGTCTGGATCGGCTGTCATGTGCAGACGGACACGCAGGGCGCGAGTTATGTGGGAAAGCAGTTCACCATCGCGTTTCTGATGGTGTTCATTCGTGATCGTCACTGATCGTCGGACCCGATGCCCGCGCTGATGCGCCTGCTCGGCATTCTCGGCGGGATTGTTGTGCTGGCGAGCGTGATTACCGCTGGCGCCGCATTGTCAAAACGAAGGGCGATGCGCGGCAACAGTCACGCATCGCCCTTTATTTAACGCTTTAACGCGAAGTTGCGTCAAGCTTCTTCAGCCCAGGCCAGATTTTCGCGCGCCATTAGCGCCGACGAAGCCGCCGGCCCGAACGTGCCCGCCGTATAACCGCGCGGACGATCGCCCAACTCCTTCCAGCCGTTCAGGATAGGCTCGACCCACGTCCATGCCGCTTCCAGCTCGTCGCGGCGCATGAAGTGCGTGAGTCTGCCACGAATGACATCGATCAGCAGGCGTTCATACGCTTCCGCGCGGCGCTGCGTCATGGCCTGTTGCAGGTCGAGATTCAGCGTGACGGGCTGCATGTGCATGCCGCTGCCGGGTTCCTTCGCCATCATCTGAAGCTGGATGGATTCTTCCGGCTGCAAGGTGATGGTCAGACGGTTGCCATAATGGCGCGGCCCATCCGGAATGATGGAAAACGGCAGATCCGCGAAGTCGATGACGATTTCCGAGCGGCGATTCTGCATGCGCTTGCCCGTGCGCAGGAAGAACGGCACGTTCGCCCAGCGCCAGTTGTTGATATGCGCGCGTAGCGACACGAATGTCTCCGTGCGGCTATCCGCCGGCACGTTCGCCTCTTCCAGATAGCCCTTCACACCTTCGCCGCCGACCGCGCCAGCCGTGTATTGGCCGCGCACGGTGTCGTGGGCGACATCGGCGACGGTCATCGGGCGCAGGGATTTTAGCACCTTGAGCTTTTCATCGCGGACGGCGTCCGGATCGAGCGAAACGGGCGGTTCCATTGCCACGATGCACAGCAGTTGCAGCAAGTGGTTCTGCACCATGTCGCGCAACGCGCCGGTGTGATCGTAGAAGCCCGCGCGGCTGCCCACGCCCACCGTCTCCGAGACGGTAATCTGCACGCTCTTGATATATGGCGCCTGCCACAGCGGCCCGAAAATGGCGTTGCCGAAACGCAGCACCATCAGGTTCTGCACCGTTTCCTTGCCAAGATAATGGTCGATGCGATAAATCTGCTCTTCCCTGAAGTGCTTGCCGACCGCATTGTTGATGGCGACAGCGGAGGCGAGATTATGGCCGAGCGGCTTTTCCAGCACCACGCGCGACGAATGCTTGTCGAGAATGCGCGCCGAGTCCAGGTTGTCGCAGATGGTCGTGAACAGTTCGGGCGAAGTCGAGAGATAGAACACGCGCTGCGAGCCCGGGCGCACGGCCTGCGCGAGCCGCTCGAAGTCCGACGGATTTTCCACGTCGATGCGCACGTAGTCGAACAGCGCGAGGAATTTGTCCCACGACTGGGCGTCGAACGTGCCTTTTTCGATGAAGGGACGCGACTGCTCTTCCATGAAGTTCTTCAGATAGTCTTCGCGCGACCAGTCCTTGCGGCCGATGGCGAGAATGCGTGTATCGGCGGGCAGATTACAGTGCGTATGCGCCATGAATAGCGCGGGCAGCAGCTTGCGCGCGGCGAGATCGCCGCCGCCGCCGAAGATGATCATGTCGAGCGCGCGCTCGTTCTGTGCGGATGGTAAATTCGTCATGGTGCTTGAGCCGTTGAAGGTTCAGAAAAGCCGAAATGCGCCGATGGTTCTATCGTTCGATCGGTCGAGGTAGCTATGTTGCATGGTTTGCGGCCATTTTGCACGGGCCGCGCCTAAACGCCCGTTCGATTAATAAGCGCTTTCGTCACAAATACACAAAGCGCCGTTGTTTAGCGCGATACATGAAACGTCAGTTAAGCGATGCGTCCGCGCGCAGCGTCGTCACGGCCAGATCGAAAAACGCTCTCACTTTCTGTGTGACATGTCGACCTTCCCGATGCACGAGATGCACCGGCACCGGCGGCGGCGCGTAATCATCGAGCACGGTGACGAGTCGTCCGTCCTTCACATGTTGCGCGATCTGATACGACAGCAGGCGTGCAATGCCGAAGTTGTCGAGCGCGGCGGTCAGGGCGGAATCGTTGGTGGTCGTCGTGAAGCGCGGATGCGCGCACGGGGCTGTCATTGTCATACAGGCGCCATTCGGTCGGCGCGGACGAACCGGTGGATGTAACGATGGTGTGCTTCTCCAGATCGTCCGGATGCGCGGGCATGCCGTATTCCGCGAGATATCGGGATAACGGTGCAGAAGTCGAGCACGATGGGCGTGACGTGCAGGCGGCCGAACATCGACGGCGCGGTGATCGAGAGCACGCCGCGCGGCGATGAATGCGTGCCGGTGGCGGCGAGTTCGGTGTTGTCGATTTCGCCGAGAATGCGGCGGCAGTCTTCGAAATAGCCGCTGCCCGCGTCCGTCAGACGTACGACGCGCGTGGTGCGCGTGAGCAGCCGCACGCCGAGCCGTTCTTCGAGTTCCGTCACGACGCGGCTCACGACCGACGGCGATACTTCGAGCTTGCGCGCCGCCGATGCGAAACCTCCGGTCTCCACGACGGTGACGAACGTCGTCATTGCCTGTAAGCGGTCCATGTCGATGCGCGAGGATGCGATGGTACGCATTCTCGCATGCATCTATCTGCTACAGGTCCAGCTTGAGCGACTCTTGCGAGTCGACGGCAGGCACCGCGCAGCAGATTAATGCTTCGTCATCTTCGACGTGAAACGCAGGCTCGCTTGCATACGACACCGTGCCTTCCACGATGCGCGTCCTGCACGTTCCACACGTACCGCCACAGCAGTTGAATTCGGCATCGATGCCATGTGCTTCAGCGAGTTCCAGCAGCGTGCCGTTTTCCGGCTTCCATTCGAGGTCTTTCCTGGGCTTCACGAAGCTGACTTTCGCTTCTTTAGCAGCAGGCTTCAGAGGTTTCGTTTCGACACCGCGATCCTGGACACGCGTCAAGGGAGCAGGAATGAACGCTTCCGCATGGATGCGAGCATCGGAATGTTCAACCCGCGCAGGCCATCGTAAAACGATTGCATGAACGCGCCCTGGCCACAGAGATAGAAGTCCTAATCGTTTAATGGCAGATAAACTTTGAGCAGATCCATATCGATACGCCCCGACACGTCATAGTCTTGCCTGAACTCCGCCTCTTGTATCGCTCAACACGCGGATTACAGTCACCGCGCCGCTTGCACGCGCGACGAGCTCGTCGATCTCGCTTGAAAACGCGCGATTCGCCAAAGTGCGCGACGAAACGATCAGCCACGTCGGCCGCACGCGCCGCTTGCGCAAGCCTTCATAAACGATGTGCCTGAGCATGGCGAGCATAGGCGTGATGCCGACGCCTGCCACGATCAGCACCGCCGGGCGTTTCTCCAGAGCATCAATCGTGAAGTCGCCGGCGGGCGGGCTTCGATGACATTGCCAGCCTTCAATGCATCGTGCAGATGTGACGACATGCGCCCCTCACGCTTCACTCTGATCCGATATACGCCATCCGAAGGCGTAACGGAAAGTGTATAGGTCCGCACAAGCGGCTTCTCATCGTCCGGCGGCGTCACGCGAATCGGCAGATGCTGTCCCGCCGCGTGCGGCACGATGCCCGCACCGTCCATCGGTTCGAGATAGAAGGAGCGGATCACATCGCTTTCATCAACGATCTTGCTCACGCGGAACGTGCGCCATGCGTTGGCGAACGCCACGGCTTTCATGTGCTCGGCGGTTTCGCGCCAATCGCCCGTCATCAGCGAATTGGGCGACCAGCCTTCGCGCCGGAAGGTCCATCGCAAAGGCAGCGCATCTTCACGCAATACGATGCGGCGCGGCACGAAGCGCCACAGTCTTTCCGCGCCCTGAAACGCAGCGATTTCCGGTGAATCGGGCAGCACTTCGGCATCGCCGGAAAGCTAAAGCACGTCGCCGGTTTCGAAGTCCGCGAGCAACAATCCCGCGCGACCGTTCACGAGAATATTGCCTAGCGTGTTGAAGAACAGATTGCCCGCGAAATCCGGAATGGCGAAAGCGCCATCTTCGCCTACACGCACGAAGCCAGCATGCCCGCCGCGATGCGATACATCCACTTGCCGATGCCCATCCTCACGATCGAAATACGATGCGACGAATAACGTGTCGGCATCCTTAATTATTTGCAACGCGTGCGGGGAAAGCACATCGCGCACCACGGGAACCGATGCAGACGCGACCGAAGGCTCACGCACGAACGCCAAATTCCGCAACTAGATGTACTGCGAAAAATTGCCATAACTCTGCTCGACCGCTACACGCAGCGAACGTGCGCCATCACGATGAATCACGCCATTCATTCGATTGCGCCGCCGCGTATGCAATTCGATGCCGAGCAAGCCGGTGGACGCGCCGTCGTTCAGACCGGCATCGGCCGGATCGAGCGGATCGCGTCTATGGTCGATATCGAGTGTCACCGCGTCCGGCGTTGCATGAAGCTGGGGCGCCTGCGAGCAGCGTGGCCCACGGGTCGCCGTTGTCATCGACCGAACCGGCGACGATGAACGGCAGTTGCGCAAAGAATTGCCGATGCTGCTCCGGCATATACGTGCCGCACTACGCGCTGGCCCATTTCGCTCATGCGCTCGAATACGCCGGTTTTCTTTTGCAGCGCGATCTCGCCGCGATGCCACGGCGAGCGCACATCGACGTCGGACACGGTAGACATGATCGTCTCCCTTAAGCGGCAAGACTGATTTTCGTCTTCTGAAATCCGACGAATCCCGGCAGCGCTTCGACGCGGCACAGCCAGGCATCGACATGGCGCGATACGCGGACAGGTCCATATTGCCTTCCGGCGCGCTCGAAATGTAGCTGTACAGCGCGATATCCGCGATCCATTCGCGCTGCTGAAATTCGGCATCGGTGACGCCGAGCACCGCATGCGCCCGCGCGATCACTTCATCCGCGTTGAACTTGCTGCCGAACACGGTTACGAGACACGCCGCCGCTGGTTCGAACGCAATCTGTCCCGCCGCAACCGACAGTCAGCGCTGCACCGCAGCGGCTTCAAATGCGCCGTAAGGCATCATGTATCGCCGCAACGATCCGCAGCTTGCGCAATTCATCAGGAACACATTCCGGCAACTCGCGGCGGATGGCGAGATAGAACGTCAATACAAGCGCTGGTTCCTGCAACGTTTGCCATCAGGCACGAGCCTGGATATGCCGAATGAGCGCGCAACTAGAAAGCATCATCGAAACGATGGCGGGCAGGGAAACGCAATAGAATTTTGTCCGCTTACAATCCGCGAACGGCATTTTTTCTAACCGATGTTCGTACCCGCCTCTCAGCTCGCGCTGTGCGCCAAGCAACGAGAAATTGCGTCGTTGCGGCTGCTGGCCGATCGCATCGAACTGATCGATCTGATCGGGCGCACCGTTCACGTGCTGCAACGCGAACGCGGCGTGACGAGCGTCTTTCTCGCATCCGATGGCAAACGCTTCCGCGACGAACGCCTCACCGCGCGCGATGAACTCGCGCCGCTCATCGCGCAACTGAAGACGCATCTCGACCAGCAACTTCTACCGGACCGCGATGCGTCGTCGCGCATGCTCGCGCTCATCGCGTGGGTGCTGCTCGATCTCGATTCGCTCGATGCCTTGCGTCATCGCATCGACCGGCGCGCGTTGCCGGCGCCGGCCTCGGTGCTCGAATTCAGCAAGGTCGTCGGCAGTCTGATGGAGCTTATTTTCAGCTTGCCGATGGCGCGACCGAGCCGTCCATCTCACGCATGCTGGTGGCGCTCGTGCATGTCGTGCAGGGCAAGGAAGAGGCAGAGGCCGGGCAGGAGCGCGCGGTCGGCTCGCAAATGTTCACGTCGGGCGGCTTTCCGGCGGATCAGCAGCAACGTTTGCTGCATATCATCAACGCGCAGGAACGCAGCCTCGAAGTCTTCGACAATTTTGCCGACGACAGGCAGCGCGAAGGCTAGGCGCAGTGCGTTCTAAAACCGCATGCGGCCTTGCTGACACGTCTGCGGCATATCTTGTGCACCGCGCATGTGGGCGATGCCATCGACGCATCGCTCACCGAATCCTGGTTCGATGCATGCAGCGCGCGCATCACCGATTTATGGTACGTGCAGGTCGCCGTGACGGCGCGCGGACGCAAGGCGTGCGACACGCTGATAAATACGCACAGCAGGCGCTGCGCGACAAGCCGCCTTCGCATACGCAGGCGCTGGATCATTTTTTCAGCGGCGATGGCAGCGCGGAAGCGTCGCCTTCTTCATCCGATGCACTCGCGGGCGCAGATCGCGCAACCGTCAGCAGCCTGCAGTCCGTGCTTCAGGCGCAGTCGGCACGGCTCGCACACATGGAAGTGGAACTAGACGAAGCGCGCCATGCCGAGCGCAATCGCACTGCCGAGCGACAAGGCAATGGCCAGCATCACCGCGCGCATTTCACCGAACGTACGCTCGTCTCCCATAGACATGGACCGCTCCTGCATCATTATTCTTCTCCGCGATGTCGATATTTCGATGACCGATCTTTAACATCGTTTGCTTTCTGTTCGATTAAGATCCGAGCATACAAGAACGTTTGGCGCAGGTCTTGCTTTTGCATCGCTCCCCACCCGGTGGCATGATCGGAACACAAACAGGAGGAGACGATGCGCGGCGTGAACAGATTGCGAACACGCAGAGCATAGAGCATGATTGTGCTGACGGATGCTCAAGGTCTCATCCTCCATTCGACCGGCGATGACGATTTCCTTGCGCGCGCCGAGAAGGTCGCGTTACGCGCGGGCGTGCATTGGGCCGAAGAACGGCAGGGCATGAATGCCATCGGCACGGCTATCGCCGAATGCAGCCCTACGGTCGTGTATGGCGATCAGTTCCTGACGTGCTCCAGCGTGCCGATTCTCGATCCGTACGGCGAACTGATCGGCGTGCTCGACGTGACCGGCGATCATCGCAGCTATTTCAGGGCATACTGCTCGTGTCGTTCCACGGCCGCCACGAATTTCTGGGCACGCTGATGGAAGGCATCGCCGCGTTCACATGCGATGGACGCTTCCTTTCCGCCAACCGTCCCGCACAGTTTCAATTCGGGTTATCACTGGCGGCGTTGCGGGCGCATACGTTGTCGTCGCTGCTCGGCGTGTCGAGCGCGGAGCTGATCGATCGTTCGCGGTCGAGCCGCGCATAGCATCTGACGCTCGACCTGAACAACGGCACCGTGGTCTGTGCGGGCGTGCGCGTGAACCACGCGCCATTCGATGCGCCCTGGGTTTCCACCAACGCGGAACCCCTCGCTCCGAGAGCATCGGCGCCGGTCAGACGTGTGTCGTCGCTCACCACGCTCGATACGGGCGATGCCGCCATGTCCGCGACCATCGCCAAGATGCGCAAGGTCATCGGCCGCGACATTCCGATTCTCATCAACGGTGAAACCGGCATCGGCAAGGAACTGCTCGCACAAGCCATTCACAACGATTCGCCGCGTCACGATGCGCCGTTTATCGCGGTGAATTGCGCATTGATTCCGGAGAATCTGATCGAGTCGGAACTGTTTGGCTATAAAGAGGGCGCGCCTGGCAAGGTGATACAGGCGAACGGCGGTCCGCTGTTTCTCGATGAAATCGGCGACATGCCGTATCCGCTGCAAGTGCGTTTGTTGCGCGTGCTTCAGAAACGCGTAGGTCGATCCGCTCGGCTCCAGCAAATCCACACTCGTCGATGTGGCCATCATTTGCGCGACGCATCGCAATTTGCGGGAGATGATCGCGCAGAACAGGTTCCGCGAGGATCTGTACTACAGGCTTAATGGGCTCGTCGTGAAGCTGCCTGTATTGCGCGAATGAACGGATCTGGGTGCCGTCGTGTCACGCATGCTCAACACGATGAAACCTGCTGCGCACCGCCGCGGCAATAGTGAATGAGGACGGCATCATCCGCCGCGAACACTTGCCCGATGATTTTTTCGATGCGCCGGACGATACAGCACCTTCGATTGCATCGACAAGCAAGCTCGAAGACGTCACCGCTTCCGTGATCGCGGCGATGCTGGCCAGGCATCGCGGCAACGTATCGGCGGCGCGGGCGCTGGGTATTTCGCGCAATACGATCTATCGAAAGATGCCTTTGCAAGTGCCCACTGAACACTGAGAACGCCGAATTGTTGACCGGTGTTCCGATTCGCAACACGTCTGCTACGAAGCGGAACACCGCTTCATCGTATTTGAATGACGATGAGCGAAACCCTTCTGTAAGGCATACTTGCCTTTCCCGAGGCCACCTCAACGCTCCTCAACTCATCATGAACCGAAGAACGCATGTGTCTGAACGCGCAGGGCCGTGTCCGCGCCTGCGTCCTCTCTTTCACATCCGATGGCGCGCGAAACGCGCGTCATGCGCGATCGTGCATCCGTTCGGAAGCGTCGAACTCAGTCGAAGCACGGGCAAGATTCTCACGCTCTCCGATGGCGTGCGCGAACTCGAAGCGCGCTTTCACGCGAGCGGTTTTGCGGCGGATGTGTATCGCTTTATTGATGAAGCGCGCGGGCGCGGATGGATCGATTGAACGCCGCAACATCGAAGCGTTGCATTGCTCCACGAAGCAACAGCGCTTTTCGGAAGAACCCCCTTGTTTCAGTATTCGATCAAAATGCCAATGGCATACGACTTGCCTTGACGATGCCGCGAACTCATCGCATCGGTAAATTCAAGGGAGACAAAGATGAAGACAGCCGTCATGTCGTGGCGCATCTCCGCATGTGCTTCGGCCGCGTTGCTCGCGTTCGGCGTGGCCAACTTGTCGATGGCCGCGAACGAATATCCTGATGTCACGTATGAGCGTCTGGCGAGCGCGCAGGACGATCTGGGCTGGCTCACGTACTATATCCATATAATGGCCACGCGCATTCGCCGCTCAAGCAGATCGATATCTCGAACGTGAAACGCCTGAAGCAGGTGTGGACATATAAGTTCCCCGCCGATTTCAAGCAGGGTTTCGAAGCGACGCCTATCGTCAACGGTCACTATCTCTTCGTCACCACGCCCAAGGACAACGTCTATGCGTTCGATGCATCGACAGACAAATCGCTCTGGAAGTACGAGCCGAAACTCGGGCCTGAGTCCTTAAAAACGGCTTGTTGCGATGTGGTGAACCGGCGGCGTCGCGCTGTACGGCAAGAACGTCTACGTTGCGATGCTGAGCGGCGAAGTCGCCGCGCTCGATGCGCAAAGCGGCGTGGTGGTCTGGAAGAAAGCGATGTTCGATCCGGGCACGGGCTACGCGTTCTCGCTTACGCCACTCGCGCTGGATGACGCGCTCGTGGTCGGCAGTTCCGGCGGCGAATATGGCGCGCGCGATTTCATCGCCGCATTGAATCCGGCCGATGGCAACGTGCTCTGGAAGCGCTACACCGTGTGCGGAGCCAAGGAGCCGGGCGGCAACACATGGCCCGACTGCATGCAGGAACACGGCGGCGCGCCCGCGTGGCTGACCGGCACGTACGATGCCGCGAGCAAGACACTCTACTGGGGCGTGGCAATCCCGGACCGTGGCTCGCGGACCTGCGTCGGGGAGATAATCTGTACTCCGATTCGCTGCTCGCGCTCGATCCGAAGACCGGCGACATGAAGTGGCACTACCAATACACGACGCACGACACGTGGAACTACGACGGCGTGAATACGCCCGTGCTCGCCAACATCAAGCATCAGGGCAAGGACTACGACGCGATCATTCACGCAGACCGCAAGGGTTTATTCCATGCGATCGATCGCAACAACGGCAAGCTAATCTATGCGCATCCGTTCGTGACGGCGACATCGGTCACGGGTTATACGGATCAGGGCGCGCCCGTGCAGGACGCGGCGAAGTATACACAGATACAGGCGGGCACGACCATCGATACGTACCCGAGCTTCCTCGGCGGCAAGAACTGGTGGTCCGTGTCGTATGACCCGCAGAAGCATCTTGCCATCGTGCAGGCGCTGCATGTCCTTGTCGGACAAATTGGTGAACTACATGGAAGGCCTGCCGTATCTCGGCGAAGGTTTCGAGATCAAGCCCGAGCCTGGCATTATGGGAAAATACAAAGAGTAGACAAAGCTCTGCCGCCGCCAAGGATTATTGCTCAGGCCATCTCAGCCTGTGGGCCGTTGCGAAGCGTCACGCTGTTGACGTTTCATCACTCAGGCAATGGCTGGCAGAGCGGATTCAACCGGTCGTCGCAACACCGGATTGTTGAACAGATTTTAGGTACTCGTCCAAGGTTTTTAA
>LELG01000008.1 GCA_001045575.1 Candidatus Burkholderia pumila | reverse complement strand
CTTATTGTCGACGCCCTTCGCGCACGCCAGCACAATCCGCGCTCGCAACGCCAACGCCTGCGCTGTCTTGCGACGCATTGTCAATGCCTTGAGTTGTTCGCGCTCCGAGTCACTCAACACGAGTTCCGCCTTGGGTCTTCCGCTCTTCGCCACATCTTGGAGTACGTGCCGTCCATCGCACAGTAAGCAGCTAATCATTCAATTAACTTTTAACTCACAACACTAGTCCTTCACCACCATCAGGTTGGACAGGGGACTCCCACCCCCAAGCTGTTGCGCATGCTCGGCGCACCAACAAAAAGCCCCGGAGAACTTCCGGGGCTTCTCAATTTTTACGACGACTTAAGCAATCCGCTTCGCCAACTCAACCGCCTTGCCGATATACGTCGCCGGCGTCATCTCCAGCAGCAGCTTTTTCGCGTCATCCGGAATGGCCAGCCCACCGATGAACGTTTGCAGCGTCTCACGCGTGATGCCCTTGCCGCGCGTCAGTTCCTTCAATTGCTCGTACGGATTTTCGATGCCGTAACGGCGCATCACCGTCTGCACCGGCTCCGCGAGCACTTTCCACGCATTGTCGAGGTCTTCGTTCAGACGCGCCGCGTTCACTTCGAGCTTGTCGAGACCGCGAATGAGCGCATCGTAGGCGAGCAGCGAATAGCCGAACGCCACGCCGATATTGCGCAGCACGGTCGAATCCGTCAGATCGCGCTGCCAGCGGGAAACCGGCAGCTTGTCCGCGAGGTGACGCAGCGTCGCGTTTGCCAGACCAAGATTGCCTTCCGAGTTTTCGAAGTCGATCGGATTGACCTTGTGCGGCATCGTCGACGAACCGATTTCGCCGGCCTTTGTCTTCTGCTTGAAGTAGCCGAGCGAGATATAGCCCCAGACGTCGCGATCGAGATCGAGAAGAATGGTGTTCGCGCGCGCAACGGCATCGAACAGTTCGGCCATGTAGTCGTGCGGCTCGATCTGAATGGTGTACGGATTGAATGTCAGCTTCAGGCGGTTTTCGACGACATCCTTCGAGAAAGCCTCCCAGTCGAACTCCGGGTACGCCGACAAATGCGCGTTGAAATTACCGACTGCGCCGTTCATCTTGCCGAGCAGCTCAACATTTTCGATGCGCGTGATCGCGCGCGCCAGACGCGCCGCGACGTTGGTGATTTCCTTGCCGAGCGTCGTCGGGCTGGCGGGTTGGCCGTGCGTGCGCGAAAGCATTGGCTGTTCTGCGTGCATGTGCGCGAGCTTGACGAGACGCTCGTACACCGAACGCAGCGCGGGCAGAATCACGCGTTCACGCGCGCCTGCGAGCATCAGCCCGTGCGACGTGTTGTTGATGTCTTCCGACGTGCACGCAAAGTGGATGAACTCGCTCGCGTGCTCCAGTTCTGGCTGGCCTTTCACCGACTCCTTCAGCCAGTATTCGACGGCCTTCACGTCATGATTCGTGACGCGCTCGATATCCTTGATGCGCGCGGCGTCGTGCGCGGTGAAGCACTCGGCGAGGTTCAGCAGGAATTGCTCGGAGGCCTCGGAGAAACGCGGCACTTCGGCGAATCCGGCGCGCGACAACGCGATCAGCCAATGAATCTCGACCGTCACGCGATGACGCATGAACGCGGCTTCGGAGAGCCAGTCGCGCAGGGCTTCGGTCTTGGCGGCGTAGCGGCCGTCGAGCGGGGAGAGCACGGTCAGCGCGAAGAGAGTATCGGGACGGGTATCGGACATGATTGCGAAACGCAGCAGGAAGGAAAAAACGGAAGAACTGTGTATTTTATCATCGGATGCGTCCCAAACCGGTTGCGGAACGCAGGGCGCTCAGCGGCTGCGCAGTTCTTCGTCGAGTGCCTGAAGCTGAGCGGGCGTGCCGACGTTTTCCCAGCGGTCTTCGTAAAATTCGCCTGTCGCGCGTCCCGCCGCGATGGTTTCACGATAGTAGGCATCAGCGCGCGCTGCATGCCGAGCGCAAGATCGCGGAACATGCGCGTGTCATAAAGACCTATCTTGCCGAAGGTGAAGCGCGGTTCGCCATCCAATGCGAGCTTACCGTCTTCATTCAACGCGAAATCGCCTTTGAGATGCAATGGCGGATTCGGAACCATGACGAGATGCATGCCGAGTTCTTCGCCCGCCGCGAGCGTCAGGGCACGTTCACGAAGCGCGGCTTAATCGAACTCGCAGAACACATCACCGGACACCGCAATGAACACGCCATCGCCGATCAGATGCATTGCCTTCGCAATGCCGCCTGCGGTTTCCAGCGCTTCGCTTTCCGGCGAATAAAGCAGCGAGACGCCAAAACGCGAGCCATCGCCGAGAGAAGCTTCGATCTGTTCGCCCAGCCACGCATGATTGATGACGATCCTCCAAACACCCGCCGCCACGAGCCGCTCGATTTGCCACACGATCAACGGCTTTTCGCGAACGGGAAGCAGCGGTTTCGGACAAGACTCCGTAAGCGGGCGCATGCGTTCTCCGCGTCCGGCGGCGAAAATTATCGCCGTATCAAGTGCGTGGGTCATAGGGGAGAATCAGAACGTATAACCTACTTCGACCGCGCGGCCTTTGAGCGAATCGAGCAGGCGCGCGAATGGCCACAGCGGCGCGTAACGCTCCGCGACCTTGCGCGCATAGCCGATGAAACACGGCAGATCCGACAGATAACACGGCTTGCCATCGCGGTAGTGAATGCGCGCGAATAGCCGAGCACTTTGGTATGCCGCTGCAGGCCCATCCACTCGATCTGGCGATAGAACTCGCCGAAATCGGCATCGACGGGCAAACCGGCCTTGCGGGCCCGCTCCCAGTAATATGCGAAGCAGTCGAGCTGAAACTCCTCGTCTCAACTGATAAAGGCGTCGCGCAGCAGCGAAGCGATGTCATACGTGATCGGCCCGTACAGCGTCTTGAAAATCCAGCACGCCGGGGTTCGGCTCGCAGATTATCAGATTGCGCGGCATGTAATCGCGCAGCATAAACGTCTGCGGCTGTGCCTGCGCCCTTTGTACGAGCAGCGCGAAGGTATCGTCGAGCGTCTTGCGTTCTTCCGCGCTAACTTTACGCCCGAGATGACGGCCTATGAACCATTCCGGCATCAGCTCCATCTCGCGGCGCAAAAACGCTTCGTCGAACAGCGGCAGCACGCCTTCGCGCGCGGTCTGCTGTAACCTGATGAGCGTGTCGATGGCCGCGCGCATCAGCGGCCGCGCGTTCTTTTCGCCGAGAACGGAGATGTAGGTCGTCGTGCCGAGATCGGTCAAAAGCATGAAACCGGCACCGAAATCCGTTTCCAAAATTTTCGGTACATGCACGTCCGCCGCTTCCAGGAGTCCTGCGACCTGCAGGAATTCGCGGCATTTTTCGGGCGGCGGGGCGGGCGTCGACGGCGATCAGCGTCGTGCCGTGCGGCGAATCCGCGTCGAGCCGGAAGTAGCGGCGAAAGCTGATGTCGGCGGAAGCGGGGGCCAGGCTTGCGACATTCAACCGATAGCGGTCAGCGAAGGTCTGAAGCCATGCGCGCAGTTGATCGATGCGCGAGTCGGAAGCAATGTGCGTCATAAATTCAAGAGGCGAAACACTTTACCATATAATACCCTACGACTTTTTTGAGCGATCCCGTTTGAAGCCTGACGCCAGGCCCGACGGCTGTCCGCGTCATCGTTCGATCGCGTATCGTCGCTGCAAGGCAACGCGGACCGTCAAAGTTGGCCAGAAACGGGCGCGGCCGACGTGCGGCCTTCACCCTTCACGCAGCGATAAAGCCGCGCCACCTCGGCATCGGGTGTGTGGGACGCGAACGAGATTGAACCGCCAACCCATACATGCCGCCACGACAGTTTCCAGCATCGAATTTCAACGGTGACGACAGGCCACGCAGGCGGCGGCTCGTCGCCGCGCTCCTTTCCGTTCCGGGTCTGATGCCCGCTCTCGCGCACACCCAGCTCGGCGGCGACGCGGTCTATCCGCAGTCGCTCGACGGTCCCGGCAGCCTGCGCCTCGCGCCGCAACTCGAAGAGCGTCCGCTGAAGAGTGGCCAGCAGCCGTCCACCTTCCTGCTCGGCGACAAGACCACCGGCACGTCCAACGAAGACGTGGCCGCGAAAGGCTCGGCGGAAGTACGCCGCACGGTGAGGGTCATCAAGGCCGACGCGCTCCACTACGACCAGGACAACGACATGGCCGACGCGTTCGGCAATGTCAGGCTGATTAACAATGGCGTGTTGTTCGTCGGTCCGGAAGCGCATCTGAAGGTGGAGGCGAACGAAGGGTTCATGAAGAACCCGAAGTATCACTTCAACCTGACGGGCGGCTCGGGTAGCGCGGAACGCATCGATCTGGTAGACAACGAGCGTGCCCGCGTCGATCACGGCACGTACACGGCGTGCGCGTGCGCAGACAATCCGGCGTGGTACATCAAGGGTTCATCGTTCGACTTCGACACGGGCTCGGAAGAAGGCATCGCGCATAACGGCGTGCTGTTCTTCCAGGGCGTACCGATTATGGCGAGCCCGTGGCTGTCGTTCCCGCTGACCAGCGATCGCCGCAGTGGTCTCTTGTCGCCGACGTTCTCGGTCAGTTCGACAAACGGCTTCGAGTTGGCGACGCCGTATTACTTCAGTATCGCGCCCAATCGCGATCTGACCGTCACGCCGCGTATCCTGGCGCGGCGCGGCGTGCTGGCCGAGGCAACGTACCGGTATTTGTCGCCGGCGTATTCCGGATCGATTACCGGCAACTACCTGCCGAACGACTCGCAGACGCATTCGAACCGTTACGCGATCTTCTGGCAGCACACGCAGAACTTCGGCGGCGGTTTCGCGGGCTACATCAATTACAATAAGGTTTCGGATTCTCAGTACCCGGAAGACCTGGGCAATGCGTCGAACCAGTTCCTGAACGGTACGCAGCTGCTGTATCAGCAGGAAGCCGGATTGACGTACAGCAATGGCCCGTGGTCCTTGCTGGCGCGCGAGCAGCGCTGGCAGACGCTGACGCCGTCCGTGCCGCCGTATGCCCGTGAGCCGGAACTGAACGTTCAGTACAACAAGTACAACGTCGGCGGATTCGACTACGGCGCGGAAGCGGACTTCACCCGTTTCACGATCACGACGGAAGGTGCGACCAACGGCAACCGCGCGTACTTCAATCCGTATCTCAGTTATGGCATCAATGCGCCAGGCTATTTCATCACGCCGAAGGTGCAATGGCACTTTGCGTCGTACGATCTGAGCCACATTGCGACGTCGCAGGTGTCAGGATCGTCGCTGCCGATCGCCGGGCAGCCGAAGAATTTCATCGAGTCGATTCCGACGCTGAGTTTCGATTCGGGCCTCGTATTCAACCGCTCCGTGCGGTTGTTCGGCCAGGACTACATCCAGACGCTGGAGCCGCGTCTGTACTACGTCTACACGCCGTATCGCAATCAGGATTTCGCGCCGATCTTCGATACCGCCGAGTCCGACTTCGGCATCGCCGAGATTTACACGCCGAACACCTTCGTCGACAACGACCGGATTGCGGATGCGAACCGCGTCACCGCCGGCGTGACCACGCGTTTCATCAACCCGGCGACGGGCGACGAGCGTGCGCGTTTCGTCATCGCGCAACAGTATTATTTCCAGAGCCAGCGTGTCACGATCACGCCGAGCACGCTGCCCGACCAGGCCAAGCACTCGGACCTGCTGGCGGGCGCGTCCATCAAGCTGGGCGCCGGTTTCGCTTCGGAAACCGCGTTCCAATATAATGTCGATAACGACCAGCTCGTGCGTACGAGTGTCGGCTTCGCGTGGAGCCCGGCCAACCGCAAGGTCATCAACGTGGGCTACCGTTACACGCATTCGAATCAGACCACGCTGGTCAACGAACCGATTAATCAGATCCTCGTGTCCGGCGAATGGCCGCTCACGAACCACCTGTTTGCGGTTGCGCGTGTCAATTATGATCTCGCCAGCCATCGGCTCGTCGACGGCCTGCTGGGCTTCCAGTACGATGCCGATTGCTGGGAGCTCGGTTTTGGCGCGCAACATTACGCGAACGGCGTGAGCAGCAGCGGTCAGCTTTCGTCGGGTACGCGCGTACTCGTGCAGCTTACGTTCAAGGGCTTGTCGAACGTCGACAACGGCCTCGTCAGCGCGTTCCGCAGCGCCGTTCAGGGCTATCAGCCGCCGCCTGTACCCGAACCGTCGCTCGCGCGCTTCAGCAATTACGAGTGACGCAGCATTCGAACGTAACCATCTCGAACAAGAAATGTAAGCGGCGCGCGGAGCACTGGCACATTGTGATCAAAACTGGATTGAGCGGAGTATCTGTGGCAAACTTAAATACGTTTCGATCGACGGTAATCGCAACGAGCCTCGTGGCTGCGACGCTAATCCTGAGTACGCCTGCCGGAGCGCAGGCGTTGTCGAACCGCAATGCGCAGGTGGCTGATTCCGTCGTCGCGGTCGTGAACGATGACGTCATCACCCAGCGCGAACTGGAAGAACGCACGCGCCTGATCGTGCAACGCCTGCAGCAGCAGAACGCGCCGGTCCCGCCCATCGAGCAGATGCGCCAGCAGGTGCTCGACCAGATGGTGCTCGAACGCATCCAGTTGCAGCTCGCGAAGGAAAACGGCATCAATATCGACGATGCCACCGTGAACCGCACGCTCACGCGTCTGGCGCAGCAAAACCAGATGACGCTCGACATGTACCGCTCGCGCATCGAGGTGCAAGGCGTGCCCTGGACGGTGTTCGTGCGTGACGCGCGCACCGAACTGACGCTCTCCAAGCTGCGCGGAAAGGAAGTGGACAGCAAGATCACCGTGTCGGACGGCGAAGTGGCGAACTATATCGCCAGCCAGCGCGGTCCGGGCGCGCGCAATACCAGCGATCTGCACTTGCAGCACATCATGTTCAAGCTGCCGTCTGACGCGCCTGCCACGCAAGTAACGGAAGTCCAGACCAAGGCCGACGCCGTGCTCAAGCAGGCGCAGAGCGGCACGGACTTCTCGAAGCTCGCCAAAGACAACTCGCAGGACACGGACGCCAACAAGGGCGGCGACCTCGGCTTCCGCGCGCTGGCCACGCTGCCGGCGGGCATCGTCTCGGCGGTGGCGACGCTGCGTCCGGGCCAGGTCGTGCCCACGCTGCTACGCACGGACGGCGGCTTCGAGATCGTCAAGCTGGTGGATCGCCGTGCGAGCCAGGGCACCGCGGCGGATGCACCCAAGCTCGTGCAGACGCACGTGCGCCACATCCTGCTGCGCGTGTCGGACAGTATGTCGGAACAGACGGCGCGCCAAAAGTTGCTCGAAATCAAGCAGGAAGTGGCCAACAGTGGTGACTTCGCCAATTTCGCGCGCACGTACTCGCAGGACGGCTCGGCGTCGCAGGGCGGCGATCTCGGCTGGATCAGCCCGGGCGAAACCGTGCCGGAATTCGAGCGCGCAATGAACAGCCTCGCCGACAACGCCGTCAGCGACCCGGTTCGAAGCGAATACGGCTATCACCTGATCCAGGTGCTCGGCCGCCGCGAAGCCGAAGGTTCAGCAACGCAGCAGCTCGATATTGCGCGTCAGGCAATCGGCCAGCGCAAGGCCGAGCAGGCGTATTCCGACTGGCTGCGCGAACTGCGCGACACGGCTTACGTGCAGTACAAGGGCATCATGGCGCAGCAACAGCAGGACGTGCAAAAGTAAGCGCATGAACACCGACGCCGCCCTCACGATTGCCATCACCACCGGCGAGCCGGCGGGCGTCGGGCCGGAACTGACGGCGGTCGCGCTTGCGCACGAGGTGCGCAAGCGCTGGCCTGAGGCGCGGTTCGTCGTGTTGGGCGATCGCGATTTGCTACAGCAATGCGGGCTGGCATCAGCGGGCGATGGAATCGAAATCGAGCATCACGCGCTCGCGGTTCCGGTCGAAATCGGCAAGCTGAATGCCGCCAACGGCTGCTACGTGCTGAACCTGCTCGACGTGGCCATCGACGGCACGTTGGACGGCCGCTTCGACGCCATCGTCACCGCGCCGCTGCAAAAGAGCACCATCAACGATGCCGGCGTTCCTTTCACCGGCCACACCGAATACCTTGCCGAGCGCACGAACACGCCGCGCGTCGTCATGATGCTCGCCGGTTCCAGCGAAAAGCCGTTGCGCGTGGCGCTGGCGACGACGCATTTGCCGCTGAAGGACGTATCGGCGGCTTTGAGCATCGATGGGCTGGTCGAGACTTTGCAGATAATCGACCATGATTTGCGTGCGCATTTCGGCCTCGCCAGACCGCGTATTCTCGTGACCGGGCTAAACCCGCACGCGGGCGAGAACGGCTATCTGGGCCGCGAGGAAATCGATGTCATTACGCCCGCGCTGGAACGCGCCCGCGCGCTCGGCATCGATGCGCCCGGTCCGTATCCCGCCGACACGCTGTTCCAGCTGCGCTATCTGAAAGATACCGACTGCGTGCTGGCCATGTTCCACGATCAGGGCCTGCCCGTGCTGAAGTACGCGACATTCGGCGAAGGAATCAACGTGACGCTGGGCTTGCCGATCATCCGCACGTCGGTCGATCACGGCACCGCGCTCGATCTCGCCGGCACAGGCCGCGCAGACGCGGGCAGCATGATCGCCGCCATCGACGCCGCTGTGACCATGGCGCGTCATAAGCGCGGCGTCTGAATCATTGCGCGCGTACGCGCAAATCATCGAACAAAAGAAGTATGTCCACCAAACATCAAGGCCACTTTGCTCGCAAGCGCTTCGGGCAGCACTTTCTCGTCGATCAGAGCATCATCGGTTCGATCGTCGATACCATCGCGCCGAAGCGCGGCGAACGCATGGTCGAAATCGGGCCGGGGCTCGCGGCGCTGACCGAACCGCTAATCGAACGCGTGTCGACGCTGCATGCGGTGGAACTGGACCGCGATCTGATCGGGCGGCTGGAAAAGCGCTTCGGCAACAAGCTCGTCGTACATTCCGCCGACGCGCTCGACTTCGACTTCGGCACGCTCGCGCTGGAAAGCGAGAAGCCGACGCTGCGTATCGTGGGCAATCTGCCGTACAGCATTTCGAGTCTGCTGCTGTTTCATCTGACGGCGTTCGCGCCGAAGGTCGTCGATCAGCATTTCATGCTTCAGGACGAAGTGGTCAAACGCATGATTGCGGAACCGGCGAGCAAGGATTACGGGCGCTTGTCCGTGATGCTTCAGTATCACTATTCGATGGACAAACTCATCGACGTGCCACCCGAGTCGTTCAATCCGCCGCCGAAGGTGAATTCCGCGATCGTGCGCATGATTCCGTACGCGCCGCACGAAATGCCGACGGTGAACGATGTTGTTCTGAGTGACGTGGTGAAGGCCGCATTCGCGCAGCGTAGAAAAGTGCTGTGCAACAACCTGAGTGTTTACCGCGATAAGATCGACTTCGATGCCCTCGGCTTCGATCTCGCGCGCCGCGCCGAAGAAGTGCCTGTCGCAGAGTTCATTGCGCTGGCGCAGGCCGTCGAGTACCTGGCCAAAAAGCGAATTGGCGAGTTCCGCTGACAGAATGCGTTTAGATGCGGGATCGCGGCATCGACGTTAAGTAGAATAGGGCGTATCGCATGCGTTCATGCGTCCCTCCGTTCGCGTGTTGTCGAGCTCTTGATTCTGCGCGCGAGGAGGGACATTCGCTGTCCCGAAGAACTATGCGATCAACAACTGATTGATCCGCGCAAGCGTTGCCATTGCACCGCCCGCGATGCCCACGCCGACATGCGGCGCAATCTGATGCTCACGCGAATTGATGCGCACCACGCGCGGCCCGTGACATTCGCTAAAGTGCCGCACGGTCGGCAGTACGCGCCCCGCGCCCATTTCGACGACCACCAGGACGCTCCGGTTTCTCAAGCCAGTCATCGAGCCGCCCGGCTTGCCGTTCCGATTGCGCATCGATCCAGTTCCAGTCGCCGAACATGAGGATGTTCGGATGCGCAAGCTTGCCGCAATGCGGACAAAGTGGCATGGCGTTGATAAGCTCGCAGCGGTTTTTATCGACGATGGAAACGAAGTCCGACGCCGGCCAGATATCCGTGGTGCAGCCATCGACGCATTGCAGCCAGTCGATCGCGCCATGACATTCCGCGATGCGCTCGTGCGAAAAACCCGCGCGCTAAAACTGGCCATCGACATTGCTGGTGAACACGAACGCGCTGTGCTGCATGTGCGGGACGCCCATTGCAGCAGCATGCGGAAGCCGCCATGCGACCGCGTCGCGCGATACATCGCCAGCCGATGCCCGTAAAAGCCCCACACGCGAGCCGCGAATATCGCACAAAGCCTTCGGAATTCGCCATCTCTTCGAACGAGTAACCGTGATGCCGCAAAGCCGGGCACGCGTGCCAGAAACCTTCCGGACCCCCTGAAGTCCGGCAAGCCGGAATCGATGCCCATGCCAGCGCCTGCGGTAATCAGCATGCCATCGGCTTGGTGGATCCATTCCGCTGCCTGCCTGATATCCGATGCATCGCTCATGTGGTTTCTCCCGCGGCTGCGACCTGTCCATAACGCTCCGCGAGCTTCAGATAGTCCTGCGCGAACTATAATCGCACAATGCTTTCGGCGCGAGGATTTCGACGTTAGCGCTTAGCGCAACTGATTGCCCGACGTGCCCTCGAACGCGAGTTCCAGGCGCACCGGCGGCTCGGGCAGAAAGTCGAAGACCTGCTGCGTCTCGATGTACTTGCGCAGCTTGAAGTCCTCCGGATACGTAAAGCTCTCGCCCGATTCCGACACCGACCGGATCCGGTCCAGCCGATACAGCGTGCGCATCCATTCCGTCTCGTCTTTCTCGGGACGCGGCGGGCGGCTCGGGTCCTGCGCGACCATGTACACCACGCCCGTCGATTCGACTAGCGCGAGCGGCCAGAGCTTGCGCGTCTTCGGTACGTCGCTTTGTTCGCCCTTGTAGGCCACGCGATATTGCACATTCAGTTCGCGTTCGAAGAAGGTCGCCGTCGCCACGGTCTGAAAGATGTCCGGACGCAGCTTCGGGCGAATCAGCGTGAACGAGCCATCGACGGAATCGATTTTGTCGACCCACGCATGGTAGATGCGGCTGTCTTCCTTCTCTTGCGACAAACGCGCTTCGGCGGCCTGAAAGAGCGGATCGATATCGCGCGTGACGGCGGTGGGCAGCTTGTTGCCCGCGAAGTGCTGAAGAATGTGAAACGCCACTGCTTCGGACGCGCCCATCAACCCGACGCCTTCCTGCGAGCCATGCAGCCACGGTTTGCGCTGCCACAGCAATTCGCGGCCATTGATCATAGAGACGACGCGCGAATCAGCTTCGAGCGAGGTGAAATGGCGCTGCACCTTCTTCGTATAACCGACGCGATGCCCGCACCTCTTTCAGACGCCGCGGGATTTCGGGCGTCGAGAGCCAGGCGATTGCATCGCGTTCGGTTGGAAGCACGCGGAGAATCGCTTCGTCGAGACTTGAGGTCATGGCGAATTTCAAAGTGGGATGGTCGCTTTAATTATGTAAATAAATAAGACAAAGCGCGTCTCGGTCCCAAACTCTGGAAACGCGGGCATTGATATTGCTTCCCGTCAAGGCGAATTTCACGGATCGCCATTGGCGGAATTCGTTCCATTACGGATCATCGACATGTCAACGACTAACGACTCCAACGACTAACGACTCACCGCTGAAGCGGTTTGCGTGCTCGTCTCGGCATCGCGGGCGGCGCGGATGTGCTGGTCATGCTTCACAGCAAAGAATTGCTCGCGGTTTTATATGACGGGCAATTCGACAAAACTCGGTCAAGCGTTGATTTCCGGCGCGTGGAGTCAGGCGTTGCCGCTCGTGTGCGTCATGGCCACTTTCTTTGCAGCGACGACGCTTGCCGCGTGGATCGGCCTCGCGCGTGCCCGTATGGCGCACTGCCATTTGCCTCGCGCTAACTGCCACACTTCTGTTGATTGTAATGCCGTTCGCAGGCGCGCAATGGTCGCCGGTCGGCACGGTGATCGTCTCGGCGGGATGGGTGATCAACAGACGCACGCGGATCAGCCGGGCGTCACGTTCATCACCGGCGTGCTGATCCGCACAGGCCGCCTTCTTGCGGATGGCCATTTCGCGCAAGCCGCGACCAACTTGTTGCGCTGGCTCTCGTTGGTGATCGGTGCGGCAGCCGGCGCGTTGCTCGACTACTTCTACAGCACTGGCGCGCTCGCGATCTTTGCGGCCATCGCGCTCGTCTGCGCGCTTACGGCAGCGCTTTACCGGCACGCGGACAGCGGCGCGGAACGCCAATCATCGTCAACTAATGGAGGAATCTCTCATGCCAGAAAATGACAAATCATTCGATGTCATCGGACTCGGAACGGCCAACGGTCGGCAGCCTCCCGCGCCGGGCCAGCCATTGAAGGCGGATGCGATCGACATCGGTTCGGTAAAGGACGGCAAGGTCGAATTCCCCAGCTGGAAGGGCGACGCCGACAAGCCCGATCCGCCGCCGGTGCCGAGCGCGCCTGAGAAGCGCATCGGCTTCGCGGTCGCCGGACTGGGACGGCTTTCGCTCGAACAGATTCTTCCCGCCTTCAACGATTGCAAGTACGCACGCGTGACGGCGCTGGTTTCGGGCACGCCGGAGAAGGCGAAGGCGGTGGCGACGCAATACGGCATCGACGAGAAAGCGACCTATCACTATGACGACATGGCGCGTTTTGCCGACAACCCGGACGTGCAAGCGGTGTACGTCGTCACGCCAAACGGCCTGCATTTTTAGCACGTGACCGCGGCCGCGAAAGCCGGCAAGCACGTGCTCTGCGAAAAGCCGAGATGGCCAACACCGCCGGCGAAGCGCGCCAGATAATCGACGTGTGCAAGCAGGCGGACGTGCAGTTGATGATTGCGTATCGCTGCCAGTTCGAAGTCTTCAAAGCGACGCGGCTCGTGCAGTCGGGTGAACTGGGACACGCGCACATTATCGAGGCGACGAATTCGCAGTCGCAAGGTCCGGGCGAGCAATGGCGTATCTGCGCGCGGCGCTCGCGGTCGGCGGCGCGTTGCCGGATATCGGACTGTAATTGTCTGAATGGCGTACGTCATGTGCTCGGTGAAGAACCGGTCGAGGTCTATGCGCAAGTGGTGAATCCGCGCGGTAACGATCGCTACAAGGAAGTCGAAGAAACGATGGCATTCATGCTCCGCTTTCCTTCGGCGCGATTGCCAGCTGCGCGACGCAAGGGCAGCATCGAAGCGGTTGAAGAACAGCGGCTCTCGCGTTCAAGGATCAGTTCATGCTCGAAATCAATAACTTCGCTGAATGCGTCCGCGACAGCAAACTGCCCGCGACGCCTGGGGAAGAAGGCCTGCACGATCACGTGCTGATAGAGGCGATTTACCGCTCGGCGCGCGAAGGGCGTCCGGTGCGCATCGGCTCCGACGCTTGAAGACGAGCATGACGAAACCGCTCGCGAACTATGGGCTCATAGGCAACACGCACACGACAGCGCTGATCTCGCGCGACGGCTCGATCGACTGGCTTTGAAGCTGCTGGATGACGGGCGCGGCGGTGCGTGTTGCATCGAATTCGCGGGCGTGACGAGCATGACGCGGCGCTGGAAACGAACATTCTGGAAACGACGTATCGCACGCAGACGGGCGTCGCGGCGCTGACGGACCCGCCGACGACGAGCCGCACCGAAGGCCCCGACGGCGATGTGCAAAACCGTCTCGTGCGTTTGCTTCGGTGCGAGGAAGGGCATGTGGAAGGGCGCTTCCAAGTACGGCCGACGTTCGACTATGCGCGTGTTTCAAGCCATACGCAGGCACACAGGCGCACCGCAAAGACAGCGTGATGTTCGATGGTGCGGAACAACGCCTTCGCGTGACCGCATCGGGCAAAGTGGAAGCGGCGGGCGACCGCGCGTTCTTCGTGTTCTCGCTTGACCGCGGCGCAAGCGCGTATCTTGCGATGACGCCACGCAGGACGTCGAAGCCATCGACAGCGTCTTTCAGAGCCTAGAAGCCACCGCCACTACTGGATCGACTGAAGCAGCCGATGCACCATCAAGGCCGCTACCGCGATGCCGTCCTGCGCTCCGTACTCTGCCTCAAGCTGATGACCTACGCACCGAACGGCGCGATCATCGCCGCGCCGACGGCGTCGCCGCCGGAAGCGATACCGGGCAATTGCAACTTCGACTATTGCTATGCGTGGCTGCGCGATGCGAGCTTCATGGTGACGTCGTTCGCCAATCTCGGTTACACGCGCGAAGCCGCCGAATATCTGCGCTTCCTGCGCAGTCAGGACGACACGCGCGGTCGAGAGACGCGCCTCGTCTATGCCATCGATGGGCCGATGCAGCAGGAAGCGACGCTCGATCATCTCTCGGGTATCGCGCGGCATGGGGCCGGTGCGTATCGGCAATGGACGCGATGAATCAGACGCAGAACGACATCTTCGGGGAGTGCCTGCTCGCGCTGCATTCGTTTCTGGAGACGGTGAACTTCGAGCTGCCGCCCAGGATCGAGGAACGCTTGCCGGAAGCCGTACGCAATCTGGCCGAGCGCGCTTTCGTGGCGCGCGGCGAAACCGATCACGGCATCTGGGAACTGCGCACGGGCAAACAGCACACGCTGGATACGAAAGCGCTGATCTGGGTCGTCCTAGTTCGTGCGGTGAACATAGGCCGCAAAACCAGTTCGATCGATGAAAACACGCTGAACCGCTGGTAGCAGGCAGCGAAGGGTCTACGTGCGGAGTACGAAGCCCGCGCATGGAACGTGCAACGCGGCGCATGGATGCAGGCTTACGACTCCGATGTGCTCGATGCCTTCGTGCTGCGTTGCGCACTGTCCGAAGCGTTCGACGTGAACGACCCGCGCTTTGCATCGACGATGGAGGCGATCGACCGTGAATTACTCGTCGACGATCTGGTTTATCGCTATCGCATAGATGACATTATGGAAGGCGACGGGGCCACGTTCGCCGCGTGCGCGTTCTGGCACGTCGGCTGTCTTGCGATGCGCGGTAAGTTTGACGAAGCGCAATCGCTCTTCGACCGGCTGCCGGCGCGCGGCAACGACCTCGGCCTGTTCGGCGAAGAAATCGACGCCGCGACCGGCGAGCATCGCGGCAACTTCCCGCAAGGTTTCACGCATATGGCCATCATCAATCACGCGCTGCGAGTGGACAGAAAAAGCCTGCAGTATTGAACAACGCTACGGGGTGAGCAATGACGATCGACAAAAGAACGTTCTTGCATGGAATCGGCACGTGCGCGGCGGGCGCGAATACCAGTGCGTCTTTCGGCGACGAGCCGTCGAGCCTGCTCATCCGCGGCGGCACTGTATTGACGATGGACGACGCCCTCGGCGACTTCGCGCAAGGCGACGTGCTGATCCGCGCGGGCAAGATCGTCACGGTCGGCAAGCAACTCGACGCGGGCGATGCAGCCGTGCTCGACGCACGCGGCCTGATCGTGCCGCCTGGTCTGATCGACACGCACTGGCAAATGTGGAAAAGCCTCGCGCGCAGCCACGCGTCGAAGTAATTCGGCCTGAAGTTTTTCGAAGCGATGAAAAAGCTCAGCGCCGCCTCCACGCCGCGGGAAAGCTATCTCGCCGTGCGATTCGCGCTGGCCGAAACAATCAACGGCGGCATCACGAGCGTGATGAACTGGGCGCACAACATCCGCAGCCCGCAACACGCCGACGCCGAACTCCGCGCGATGTTCGAAAGCGGCGCGGGCGGGCGTTTCCTGTATGGCTATCCGCAAGACATGGAGTCGAGCAAGACCAACAATTTTGCCTATACGACGCGCGTGCGCCAGCAATACTTCAGCAGCTCGGACGGCGCAATCGATCTTGGCATGGCGATACGCGGACCGGAGCGCACGCCCGCACCGACATGGCAGCGCGAAATCGGGTTCGCACGTCAGCACGAACTGCCTGGTCGGCACACGTCTCGGTCACACGCTAAATGCAGAAGCAACGCTCTGTTGAGCAGATTCGGTTGGCTGGCTGGCTCGACCGCTGTGCCGAACTGGTTCACGTCACGCACGCCAGCGACGACGACTATCGCGCGATCGTCGCGGCGGGTTCACATGTGGTCATTACGCCGTTCACGGAGATGCGCTTCGGGTACGGCATGACGCCGGTGATGCGCATGCTGGAGAACGGCATCGCCCCGCCGCTCGGCAACTCGGCTCCGCGCCGCTCATCGATCCACTCGCGTTCGTGACCGAGGTGCGCAGCCGTCGTCAGTGCGCCATGTGATCGCTTCGGGACGCTTTCTCAAGCGCAATAGCAGGCTCACGCGCGTCGATACATCGCAATTGATCGATGAAGTCGACGACGCGTGGGCGCGGTTGTCTTCGTCTCGCGTTTAACCCGGCTTCTTGTCCTTGTCGGGTTCGGCGGTCGTATAGATGCCGGTCTTGCCGCTGCTGCAATTGGCGATTTCGCCGGTTTCATCGAGCAGATTGTCGAGATCGTAGGCGTCGTTTTCGGGGTTGTCGGGTGACGTTGATATGCTTGGTCTCCGTGAAAAAGGTTTTGGCTGATACTCGAGCAATCCGCCGGCCCGGGTTTTTATGAAGCTGTGAGCACGTCGAAGCCCGGCGTCGATAAATGAGTACTTCGTATCGCTCGCTTTTCGTGCTGGCTTCGGGCGTTTCGGACCATAGCGCGAAGACGACGCGTTCCCACGATCGCGGATCGATTCCCCACACCGCGAGGCACACGTCCGACCGTGCCGCGAAGCGCTCGACTTCAGTAACCGCTTCAAGCGCGGCTTGCGCCAGATCGTCCTCATGCCCGATCACCACGCGATGCCGCGTCGCAAACCGCGCGTCGCCCATGCCCGCGGACCCGTGCCGGCAAAGCGTTCCCGACCACGTCTGCGCGATTGGCCATCTGAATAAATTCACGATGGCCTGGAATCCTCCGCCTTCCCAAAGGAACCGGTTCATGCCGGCGGTGTCCTTTCAAAGTAAAACGGCGCATACTGATTCAATGCCGATGCGGCCTTGCCGTGCTCGCGGATCAGATAATCCTTCACGCCGAGTCCTGCGAACCCATCCGTCATGTGCCCGCGATCGGCCATGCGGCGGCGGATGATCTGCATGTCATAGTCGGCGGGCAGCGTAAATGCGTATTGCATCGCGTACATTGTCGGTCTCCTTATCGATGGCGAGGCACATCAATCTTCATATGGTATTCGTTGCCGTGGAGCTGGAATGTGAAATGCAAAGGCTCGTAACGAGAAGACGGACACCCAACCAAACGAGCTCGACATGAATCGTCGAAGCTTATCGTTCACCGGCGCACGCGGCCGGCGTAAATCGAGTAAGAAATCATAGCGTAAGACAATCGAAAGTATTTATAATCGATTCCAGAAAAAAGTTCAAGGAACTTCAATGAGTGTTCCCGTTTTCGAGTCTGTCCGTCTTGATGATGTCACGTTGAAGCCTGATCCGATCGATCCGTCTTGGATCATCGAAGATCATCCCGTCGCTCGCAGCGGACAGTGGTCGCAAAGCCGCGATACGACGACATCGTCGTTCGTCTGGGACTGCACCGCTGGCCGGTTCAACTGGTACTTGGAATATGACGAAACTATCTAGGTCATCGAAGGCGAGGTCATCATCAAGATCGAAGGTAAGGACCGCTGACCCTGCGCGCGGAGCACGCTGTGCGGTGCTTTATGCGTGCGCGCGCTCCGAATGGTAGTCCCGCAGTATGTACGCAAGAACGCACTCGTGCGTCCGCATATGTCGAAACCCGTGTTGCTCGCGTGGAAGGTCGCCAAGAGACTCGGCCGCAAACCGAGCAGATATCTTCCCCGAACGCTCTGATCAACGCTGCGGCAGCAAACGAAACGAGGAATCTCCTTCGAAGCTAAGATGCCAGTTTTCCGGCATCGAGGAAGGGGTTCCCATGATTCGAAGCGTACTGATTTCCGGCGCCGGCGTGACCGCCTTTTCGCCGGCTTACTGGCTGAATCGTGCGGGATTTGCGGTGACGCTCGTCTAACGCTCGCCCGACTTCCGGCGCGGCGGCCAGGCAATCGATATTCGCGGTGTCACGCTGAGCCTCACGCAGACGGTGGGCCTTCTGGACGACGCGCGTTTACTGCGTACTCGCCTCAAAGGCATGTCGATGCTCGACGCTGACGGCAACGAGATTCATCGCACTGAAGAGCGCACGTATAGCGCGGGCGGTTCGACAGCGAAGACATCGAAATCTTCCGCGACGATCTGTGCGAGTTGCTGATGAAGGCCTGCGGCGGCTCGGTCGAATTTATCTACGCCGATAGCATTTCCTCGATCGATCAGCGTTCTTCGGATGGCGTCGCCGTTTCGTTCGAAAGCGGTGCGAGCCGCTCGTTCGACCTCCTGATCGGCGCGGACGGCATCTACTCCAACGTCCGCAAGCAAGTCTTCGACAATGAATCTGCGGTCGTCTTTTCCGTTGGGCGTCGTGCTCGCGCTCTTTTCGATTTCCAATGTCATCGAGTTGGGCGACTGGCAGCTCGGACATCGGATGCGCGAACTGGGTTATGTCATTTACCCTAGTCTGGACAAGAGCGAATTGCGTATCGGCGTGAGCTTCGGTTCACCGGATACGCCCGTGTTACGCAACGACGTGGACGCGCAAAAGCGCCTCGCGCTCGATGCATGCGCGCATCTGAAGGGCGACTTTCCCTGGTTTCTCGATCTCTTTCTCTTGACCGAGACCGACCAGTTCTACTTCAACGAACTTGCGCAGATACAGATGCCTTCATGGTCGCGCAGCCGCGTGGTTCTTGCGGGCGATGCGGCGCATTGCGCATCGCCGTTTTTCGGGGCAGGGAACGAGTCTGGGAATGGTCGACGCGTTCGTGCTCGCGCATGAGCTGGCGCGTCATCGGGATGATGCGGCGAAGGCGTTCGCAGCGTATGAAGAACGCATGCGTCCGTACGTCGATTTGAATCAGGCGCTGGTCGATCTCACATGCGAAGGGCCGGTGCTCGACGAGCAGTTGAACGAAGCGAAGAATGGGATTGAGATTGCGGATTTGCTGGCGCAGACGCTTTGATCGACGATGCAAAAACAAAGGGCTTGCTTCAGCAAGCCCTTTGTTTTATAATTTTAATTTTTTGGTAAAGTGTACGCGTTGAAACTTGTGATCAACGGATAAAAACCTACGTAAATTATATGCTACCGGAGATTTTCAGAATTTTCAATGGATTTCATTGCTTGCCGTTGCTGGGAAGTGCCTAGCTTTTCTGGAGATTTCTGGCAAAATTCGGGGACCTCGCATCATGCAATAGTTGTTCTATCTCGCTCATCCGCTCAAGCAGCAGTATCGGCCAGATCTCAGGAATGATAGGCAGCGTGCCTGCCGGGGTTAAACGGACTGAAAGTCCTTGGGGAGCCGTTTCCAGTGTTCCCGCCAGACTGACTCACCGACCTTGGGTCGCACTCGCTGTATAGTCTGTATAGTATTAGTTCTTTTGCTGCCATTTCAACAACACCCTAGCGGTATGCCGATCGAACGCGGCATCGTTCGGTACGACTTGCCATGTTCTGGCCAGTGATGGCCAGAACATGGCAAGTGCACAAAGCTCCCTACTATATATAGTATATAGCGTTGCTCGTTCCATGCATAGTCAATGTGGAGGTGCTCTGACTGGACCGAACATACTTTCAACGCGCCGGGCGTGCCAAAATTTCTGAAATTGTCAGCGGGTCCATCGGATGACAGGTCAGCGCTTGAGCATGATACGGTCTGGTAGTTCCAGATCCGCGACTGCGACTCTTTGGGCTGGTCGGCCAACGAGTTCTGCCACGTGGTTTTCAAGCGCTTGTATGTTGCCCTACACGGCACCCGCGATTTCAGGTTCGTAGCCGGAAGCAGGTATTGTAAATATGTCCCAAACTCGACCTCGTACACGCCTCGCTCTTGCTTGAGTTCCTTATTGCGGTGCGCTGCGCCTCGTTGCCTGAACAGCTTCCGACCACAGTTTTTCACGGGTCCATCCGGTTTTAGCCTTGGCCTCGCGGAGAAGATTTTGCGTGAAACGGCTAAGCGCGTCGCGTAGCAGCTGCTTTGCTTTTACCATGGTTCCGCGTGTCTAAAAGTACCTTGTACCTTATTGGTCGCTGCGTGCAAATTTTAATCTGCACCATGAAATTTGTGGTAGCTATGAAAAAAAAAAGCAAATCGACATGGACTTCCGGGTGACGTTCGCCAAAATGGATCCTCAGGCGCTGATTGGTGGCGAAGAATTGGCAAGTCTGCTGAATCGCTCTGCTGGTGCCATCTCATTGCTCGCGCATCGTGGTCCGCTTCCGCAGACAGCGTTTCCGGGGGAGCGCAAGGCCGTCTGGTTCGTCGGGGACATCCGAGAGTAGCTTGCTCGTGTTCGAGCCTCTCGTCCAAAGCGGATATGCTGACAGAAGCCCACGAAGAAGCAGTCGAAGCACCAAGGCATCGCCGAATAGGACGCTCCTGATCCGGGGAGCGATAAGAACGAATGGTGTTGACGCGAGTTTTACACTGCCGAACCTCATGTCGAGATGGCGCGTGAGTCGCCCGGCCGCGCCATGCTGTTTCACCAGGTGCGTCATGGCTGCTGGCCTCGCTCAAACAGTAGCCGCGCCCGCCCCAAGTTTGTGCTGTGTTTCGACATTGAGGGGACCTGCAGCTACTCGAACACCTGATCGGCAAGCCATCGCTGGAGCGCTGGAAAACCATGAATGTGTCGGACCAAGACGTCAATGGGGAAGCAGTCCTTTTGATACGTGACGTTCCATTGGAACTCCGGAGGGCGCTGGAACGTTGGCTTTTGAGCCCGATATTTCCTGAGCTTGGCCGATTCGATGATGAGAGCCCCCTCGCGACATTGAGCGTTGGGTCGGCGACCATTGGGCGATCACCTGGGAAGGATGGGAATGCTACTTGGTGTGGGTAGCGGAAACGCTAGCTGCCAGCAAACTGGGCAGCAGCATGAGTACTAAGACAACACTCGCATATCACGAATCGGACGGCACGGATGAGCCGGCATGGCATCTCTCTATGAAGAGGTCATGGAGAATGGAGTGGTTTATCTCGAATTGCGGGGCGTCGGTGTTGAACTGTATTCGCGCGAGCAAGGCGGCGCCGATGTCGTGCTACGTCTGCCGGTCGTAACCGCAAGGCAGTTTGGCTTGCATACGACCATGCAGCCAGAACGCTGGGAAACAGTGTACGACGAGAACAAATTTCCCGGCTTCCCGAGGAAATGATGGTTGTGTTTCTGGACTTTGACGGCGTGCTGCACTCGTTCAGCGACCGGCACGCTCGGCCGTTTTGCAATTTGCTCCGCTTTGAGGCCCATCGTGCGCGGGACTCCCGCCGCGTCGATCGTCGTCATCAGTTCGCTGCGCGAGGGCCGCACGTTGGCCCAACTGCGCGCACCATTTGCGGCTGACATTGCGGCACGCTTTGTCGGCGTAACCCCAATGCTGCCTGTAAAGAACGCGGCCGATCTCGCCGGCAGCCGGCACCGCGAAATTCTGGCGTACCTCGATGCACACCCGGCCAGTGATTGGCTGGCTATCGATGACGACGCCACGCTGTACCCGCTGATCTAGCCAATTTGCTGTCGTGTGTGCTAACGGCTTTGGCGAGCCCGAGCGTCGCGGCTTGCAAGGATGCTTGCGCGGCAAGTCCATGATTTGTAACGGTGTTCAAATCAAGCAAAGACTAAGAGCTGCGCCGCATGTATGTCTTCGCTGACTGCGAATTCACTGATTTCCTCTCATGCGAGCTCATAAGTGTCGGACTTGTGGCCGCCGACGGTCTCGAATTGTAACGTTGAACGCAGCGACTACAATGACAACGGCTTGCCGCGAGTTTGTACGCACGGCTGTGTTGCCGCAGCTGCAACACTCGGGTGCCCGCGTTTTCACGCGCGACGGCCTGCGCGCTGCGCTGCTGGAATGGCTGGCTGGGTTCGACAGGGGTTGCGTGTGCTGTGCGCCGCTGTCGTGGCAACGTCGGCAGTGAGCCAGGCCTGAACAACCGCTGTCCAGAGGTTCGACGCGAAGCCGATCGACCAGGCAACCACGTACAGCAACAATTTGCACGGTTGCGTAACCGCTGGACGATGAAATGAGTGCGGCGGCTACCGAGACGCTGCGGATCGGCGTGTAGAACGTGTTCCATGTCTTGCCGAGCACCTCGCCATCGTTGGCGGAGCTCGACATCCCGAAGATTTTTATGCCTGTCATGATCAGCGTGCCGAACACGAGCCCGCCGGAATCGAATGAACGGAAGGCGGCGGCCAACATCGTCGATGCCGTCGTGGTGACCGTGCCCTGGAGTTGAGCCGGAAGACGATTTGCACGTCGGCTGACGCGAAAAACGTAGCGAGCGCCCCGGCTCTCCATACCGCCTGTTGATCTGCTCGGCGGTCTGGAAGTACATCCAGATCGGGATGTGCCGAGACCGGATCGTGTTCAACTTTTCCGCGAGTCCAGGGATCGGCGGCATGTTGCCCAGCCCGTCGAGCAGCACGGCAACGGTTTTGCGCTGCCCTGCGGTATCGTTAGCGCGGTCAGTACGCCGGGGTCACTTCAAAAGCGAGCAGCGGCCCCAGCGCGTCTATCCGCTTTTCCTCGAACTGCAAAAACAGGGCGGTCGGCCGGTCGCCTTTGCCGAGTTCCCTGACCGAGAAATCTGAATGTCCGAGCGAGGCTTGCACCCCTGGTAGCCCGAGCCAGTCGAGCGCGCGTAGATAGCCGATGAGCCGCTGAAGGATCAGCGGGTCGGGCTTTGCTCCAGCGAGGCCAGCTTCCATGCGGCGCGCGAGACGGGCAGCAATCGGGCTCGCGGAGTGGGTCAACTGGTCGAGCAGCTTTGCCGGATCCGACTCGCCCAACAGCAAGTTGAATGCTGCGGGCAGCTTCCATCGGGCATCGCCTTGATGTGGAATACGCCCGCACGCAACCAGTCGCGCTGGGCCTCGACGAACGGGGCGTCGCTTGGCGTACAGATCGGCAGCAACGCGGTGCAAAGTTCGTTGATGTCGGTTTCGTCCTCGATGTCGTCGACGGGTTCCAGTGGTCTGCGCCCGGATCATCGCGGAGCCGGGTTGACACGCAACACGCGATAGCCGGTTTTGCGAAGCGACGGCGAGAAAATTGCAGCCAGCTCCGGTTTGAGATCGACTGCAACGAACGACAAGCGGTCCTGCGAGGTGCGGAGTAGCTGATTGAGCAGGAACGCGGTCTTGCCTGTGCCGGGTGGGCCGATCACAAGGCCGCGATCCTTGATCGACACGTGCAGTGCAGCGGCTTGCCGCCATAACGTCCGGCGAAGATGCGGGGCTTGCCCTGCGGCGTGCCGCGCGCAAGCGCGAGGGCGAAGCCTTTGATTTTGTCGAGCAGAATGCGAGACGCCTTTTTGTCGTCGCTTTGCGTCTCTACACACGAAGTGAGGAGGTAGAGACGCAAAGCGTTCGTCCTTACTGGCGAAGCCAGTGAATAGGTCTTTAAAAAGTGATGCTGCTTGCGATTTTGCCGAGTCACATCCTATTATAGGCTTTCAATTATATAGTTAGGATTTCATATTTATTTTTAATTGTTTTTAAAAACAATTAAAAATAAATCTCAATAGAGGGGTAGGATAGGCCTGTTCGGCGGTGAAAAACAGGAGAGCGCTCCCCTGAATCAGCAGCTTCAGGAAAGCGAGGCGAGAAGAAAGCAGTTGGCGGCTACGCTTAAGGCGGAGCGTGAAAAGAGCCAGGCGCTGGAAATCCAGCTGAGCAAGGTTAATGCGGAACTTGCCGAGGCCCGCCGTGCTGTAGCCCGTGCGCAAACTAGATAGATAGATAGATAGAAGGCATCCGTCGAGCGCGCGAACCGTTTCAAGGCAGGGCTCGTGTCGTCAGGTTTGTAGTTTCACCGTTTCTTTAAAAAACGGTCACCCCTCTCCGGGTGTATGTCCCTAGAGCCGGCAGTTAGGCGGTTGGGTACGTGAAGTAAATGGCGACAAGTCCAGCAAGGCCAGAGGTTGATTCAGGCAACGCGGGCGCGCAGCAGTAAGCATCCAACGCAGTTCATTGAAAAACGTGGTTTTCATTTAAAGGAGCATGTGGAACGTGGAAGCGCAGTACCAGAAAAGACGGCTGTATCAGTACAACGGGGAACACTTCGTCGTACTGGAGCCGTCAGGGGAACAAAAACTACCCGTCACAGAAAAAGCTATGCAGGCGGTCAAGGCGGTCCGAAAAGCTGCTCAGACGGTCATCGGTATGCGCCCCGAGCTGTCGCTGGTTGCATCGGCTATGTTGCTCGAAGCCTCACGCATACCGGGCATGGCTGAGGCTGTAAAGCTGTACGGACAACGGGTTTACAGCGCTGCTGTGAATCCCTTGTCAGGTGGTGAAGCCGCACAGTTGACAGGGAGTGACACCGAGTTGTCATCCCCCGTTACAGGCGCAGTTGACACCCCAGACAGCGCTGACCATTCGACCTACTTGACTACCCCAACAGGGGCAGCGGCGATGATCGGGACTGTCGATATCTGATGTTGCTGTTGCAGTACGCCTCTCAGGAGGCACCTTCGCTGGTGAGCTACGGCTGACCGGCTAATTTCCACGACTCGCGGGTCGTGGAACTTTGATTCAACACTTACCGAATGAAGAAGCACATCCTTGTCTGTGAACTGGTGCAGCTCTGCGAGCGTAATCGCGACGGGTCGTTTTCGACCCAGGCGGCTCGCAAGACCATCCTGCTCCAGGCGGACAAGGATTTGTTGATCTGTTGGCGGCTGGGTTCCGGAACCTTGGTGTGAATGGGTTGCGTCCCAAGCATATCGCCGCGCTGGTTGAACGCTGGAAAGCGGATAGTTTGAGCGAGGCGACAATGAAGAACCGTCTTGCTCACCTGCCGCTGGACGGCCGAGAAAATTGGCAAACAAAACATCGTGCCGCGCACGAACGCAGAGCTGGGCAGGTATTACGTGACCAACGTATCAAGGGCCGTCACGGTCTCGGACGACGTGCTGTCACAGATCAAGGACGAACGGCTGCGCGTTTCCATCGAGTTGCAGCGCGCCTTCGGTTTGCGTCGAGAGGAGAGCCTGAAATTCCAGCCGAGCTACGCAACGACTACCGGTAACGATCGGATTCAGCTGAAAGCATCCTGGACCAAAGGCGGTCACGCGCGTGAGATCCCGATTCGCAACAACCACCAGCGCGAAGCCCTCACGTGCGCGGCAGCACTGGCCCGCACAGGATCGATGACCCCTCCGGACAAGCGTTACGTAGATCAGTTGAAGCGGTACGAAAACGTGACCATGCGTGCAGGCCTGTCGAAGCTCCACGGCCTGCGCCACGAATATGCCCAGCAAGCGGTATCGCGAGCTGACGGGCTGGGGAATCTCCAGCGTGTGGTGGGCCAACGTCGAGGCAGCTCACGCCGTAACAGAAGGCGGTTGATCGTGCCGCACGGCTGACGATCAGCCGGGAGCTGGGCTATAACCGAGAAGCGATTACGGCGGTGTACCTGGGTCGCTGATTTGATGGAAAAAAACCATGAACCGACTGGATGAGGTGGTGTACGTCGTGCGGCGCGGCCGCGTTGTCGAAACGCGAATTAGTAATAATCTTGATCCGCGCGAGTTTGCTCGATGCACCGTAACGGCAGCAGGTAGCACGCCTACATTTTTCCGAAACGGCCGGAAGATCTGGGCACTTTCCACTTTCCACCAGCCAGGCTTGGCCGGTGTGCTCGTTTGCGTCTGAGAAAACGGCGGCGAAGGTATTGGACGAACTACTCGTGGACGATTTCGAGTGCAGCGATATTCTTGCTTTCCGCTCGCGCGCCGATGCCGAGCAATGTTTGCGCGAGATTGCGTGAAGGTGCGTATCGATGCGTAACTCTGCGTACAATTGCGTAACTTGCAAAAAGTTGCGCAACGATTTTTGCACCTCGCTGCGTTGTCGATATTCGCCACATTACCTGACCGGGCGGGGCGTGGGCTGATGCCTGCTCGGCGGAATCCGTGAACATCCCGACAAATACGGTAACCAGCACGTTTGGCAAGACTCGTCTGCTGGATCGCTATGCCGCCCCCGGATTCACTCGGGCATAGATTTCCATGCGCGCGATTCTTCGGGACACCCTGCTCAGTTAAAGGCTGTCGATAACGGCACCGTGATTGGCGCGGGATGGTGGGGCAGCGGCTACGGCAACCGCGTGGCGTTGCGGCGGGCCAACGGCGACATCGTGACGTACAGCCACATGTCGATGGTCGATCCCAAGTTCAAGGGCGGTTCGCTGGTCGGTTTCGCTGGCGGTGGCGTCGGCGTTGGAACGACCCCCCAAGTGTCGGTCGGCGACATTCTTGGCGTAGCGAGCGGAGCCGGCAATCATATGGATCGTCCAGATTTGCCTGTTCACGTGCATGTCGAATACGTGACCGGATATGGCGGCGTCAAGCTATGGGAAACCAATGATGGACACGATTCGACCCGCAGCTACTATCTGCACAACGTGCTGGAATATTCTTGTAAGACCTATGCGTTTCAGGCTGGTGCCGGGCCGGTCCGGTGACACAGGGTACGAGCGGCGGCCCGCCGCAGCCAGTCAAGGAGAGCGCCACCACGATGGCGGTAATGGCGAGGTGCTGTCCCGGTCTCGGTCGATCAGGTTTACGAGGCCCAGCAGACCCAGCCGGCGGTCACTCCGCAAGAGCGGTACGGGTTCCGGACGCACCGCCCTACGACTCCTATGACGGGATGAGCGAGGCCCAGATTGTCGATGTGGAAATGACCTGCCGGATGCTCGATACCGAATGGGAAACCAAGCCGACGGGCTAGAGCAAGCGCGGCCTCATGGCTGAAATCGCGCGCATGTACGGCGACAAGCTCTGGTTGCAACAGAAAATTGCCGAGAAGCGGCGGCGTATCGACGCGCTCGAGGCGATGATGCTGGCTCTCAAAACGAACCGGGCAATGCAGCCGGTCGTGACAGGTGCCTATCAAAAGGCTTCGCGGCGACGGCGCGCAGCGAAGCCGATAACTGAATTTCGGGAGAATCCATGTCTGCTGTCGAGCGCCTGCGCGCAAACTATATTTTCGATCTGGTGGTCCGGCGTCGGTTCGGTACTCGCGCTACCGGAGTAGCTACCAACCAACGTTGAATGGATCCGGCTCGATCGCCTTCGCAGCGTGCTGTACGCGTGGGTGGACGGGATGGCTCCGCGCGCCACGCCGCATGAGCGGCTGGGTTTGCTGCTCGATGGGCGGCAAGGCTGATGGCCCTGCCGGAGTATCGCTCCTCGTTCGTATACAAGTTCGACAAGGCGGCGGCCAACTATGCCGCAAGTATATGCCCGCCCGACATGATGGGGTAGGTCGCGAATGATTGCGTGACGCTTTCCTCGCGCATCGTGACTGCGCGGCGATAACATCTAGTGTCCGAGAAGGCTTCTATATCCGCCGCCGCTCGCCTCGCGGGTGTCAGCCGGCAACGCCTGTATCAATTAGATTTGGGATTTGGGCCGGACGTTTGTCCGTGGAACGGGAGGCGGGTTCGCCGAGTATCGACGTCGCCGAGCTTGCCACGCTGTTTGATCTGGCCGACGAACCGTCCGAACCTGACGTGGATCGTGTCGTGCCTGCGGCCGGCGTGCCTCCCGATTCTCGCGCCGCGCCGCTTCAGATTCAGTTGTCCGTCGCCCGCGCTGCTCGCCGATCGCGACCAGCAGTTACGCGATGCGCGCGAGCGTGAGGCATGGATGCGGGCGCACGTAGATTTGATCCAGCGCGAAGCCGAGGCCAGGCTGGCCGAAGCAAACTCTCGGCAGCGTGCGATCATTGCCCAGGGTAAGGCTGTAATCGCGCGCTATCGGTCGGCGCTGGAAATGGCAAACTAGCAGCTCGCACGCGAGCGGACGAAGGGATTCTGGGCACGGATCTTTGGCCGCTAGGCCGATCACACGGCGAGCGCGACCGGGTTGAACTCCATCCAGCGACCATCCTTCACGACAAGCAAACTGCCGTCGCGAGCGATGCTGATAGGCAGGCCATGAGGCATGACGACGCGACGGGCGTGATGTTGCGGTGTCCGGCGGCGGCTCTCGGCGTGGGAAATGCACGCACCATCGCGCGTGGTGCAGGTGCCTTCAGCGTACGTTCATCCGGCCCGGACATTGTCCAGCAATTCACAGCCACGACCGGCAACGGATGCCCCTGTGCGATGTCGGCGGCGTCAACCGGTTTCCCGGCCAGATAGAATGTTGCGAGTCGCACTCCGGCCTGGCGCTGGGCGGTACGGATGAAGCGGACGATTTCCGGTTCCCTGCCGTATTGGAAATCCGGGTGGGTCACACAGTGCCAGCTTGATTTCCGTGCCGTCTCTGAGGCCCGCGAAACGCAGAAGGAATCGCCGGATGAGTGCTGGGGAGGGGCCGACGCCCGCCCGCCGCATAAAAAACTATGCCGAAGCTCAGTACGTGCCGTGCAGCAAGCGCATCGTCGCATTCGCGACGATGCGCGGCCATGATGCGGTCGTACTGTGTGAATGCGCGGGCCTCGGTTTCGAGCCGCGCGTGCACAAACCCAGCGCTACGCAACGCGTCGACGAGCTGTGCGCTGGGTAGGCCGCCGGCTCACGCAAAACGTCTTTGTTCGTGATTTCGAGCCACATGAAACGTCGTCCGGTGGACGGGTTGTCGGCAATCGACAGCTTCGTGCCGTAGCGTTCTAGGTCCGGCCACCAGAGTTTTTCATTTATAGTCAGCGTGCATATGTGGCCTCCGGGCCGTTACACCTGATAGCCATGCGAGGACAAAACTTGGCTCATGTTGGACGCTTCTGCGTATTCCACGCGTAATCGAACGCTGATTTCACAGCCGCCCGAACGCACTTTCCACACGTAATCGAACCCTGAGGCAATGAAGTAGCGACGCGGATAACCATGGCATGCTCGACCTTTTTGTCGAGGGTGCGAATGCCGAAAAAGGTTATCCATGCGGCAAATTAAGGAAGTCCTGCACTACGGCTGCCAGCGCAGCCAGCGCGAGATCGCCAGCACCATCGGCGCCTCGGTATCTGACCGTATGGGAGTACCTCCAGCGGGCCAAGCGAACGCAACTGAGCTACGAACAGCTCATGCAGCTTGACGAGCAGGCGCTTGATACGCGCCTGTTCCCGCCGGTGCCTGCCTCGCGGTGCGCCCGGCGAGAAACTGTTCATCGACTACTCAGGCCGCGATCGGAACGTCCTTCTTACCAGTACGCGCAATGGAAGGCTGCCCGTGTCGGCATCGACTATCACGTAGAAGTCGACGAGCGCTACTACTCCGTGTCGTACCCCCCATGCACGCGCGCAGGTCGAGGTGTGTTACACCGCTTCAACCATCGAGATCTTCCTGCGCGGCCAGCGTATTGCCGTACGCGCGCAAAGCGATCCGCCGTGGACACCACAGCACGATCCGCGCGCACATGCCGCACGAATCATCGTGCTGCGACCACCGAATGGACCCCCCAGC